>JBFYZM010000197.1:0-3170 GCA_041309505.1 Candidatus Krumholzibacteriota bacterium | reverse complement strand
ACGGCGCGGAGAAGCGACTGACGCCGCTCCATCCGAATCTCATCATCTTTCGCGATCGGATGGAGAAGAAGCTGTTCGCGTATTAATCCATCCAGGGGAGCGGCAGAACGAAGTCGGACATGTCCGGCTCGCGGGGAAAACGCTCCTTGTATTTCAGCGATACCATGTTGAATGCGCAACAGAGGTCCGAAACCCTGTCGGGATCGTCGTTCCCCGGCACGAAGCCGATGCTCGAGGGGCATACGAAACAGCGCGCGAGATAGCGGCACCCGGCGCATCTGCCGTACGCCGAGTGCTTCCTGTCCTTGCGATGGAACATCCGGGCCCGCCGCACCGCCGCGGGGAAGGAGGCGAGGCGGCGGGAAAGCCCGGGATCGCCGATACGGCCGAGCTTCATGCCTTCCACGCAGCCGCGCAGCAGCGGCGAGTCGAGCTTCGTGTACGATCCCGCGAACATGCTGCAGCCGTAGACCTGGCCGTCCACGTCGACGGCGACGCCCCTCCCGTAGCTGAGCCCGCACATGAGCGGCCTCGTGCGCGCGCGGACGGGATCTTCCCCTCCGCCGCGAAACAGCTGCACCGGTATCTCTCCCGTTCTTCGATAGTGCGCGAGACTCCTCTTGAATATCCGGTCGATCTGCGCGTCGAGCTCGTCGATGCGCCCTGTTTCCCAGTCCCCGTCGGAGGCGACGCTCGGCGCGATCACTATTCTCCGCGCCTTCTTTCGCATAAAATAAGCGACCGAGTCGGCGAGGTGTTCGAGATTCCGGGGGGTCACAGTGAGGGCGATCGCGACGTTTCGCCGATAGAAATCGGCGTGCTTCTTTCGCAATCGGTCGAGCAGCCGGTCGAGAGAGGAGAAGGTGCCCCGCCCCCGAAGGTTCTGGGCGGCGGCGACGCCATCGAAGCTCAACTGCGTTTCGAAACCGTGCTCTTCGAGAAAGCCGGCGATCTCCTCCGTGAGGAGCGTGCCGTTCGTGCTCACGTAGTACGTCACGGCTTTTCCGGCGGGGCGGGTCTTCTCGACGTGCGCGACCGCGCGGCGCATCAAAGGGAATTCCAGAAGCGGCTCGCCTCCGCTGAAACCGATTCCGAGATCCCGGCGGCTGCCGCCGAGAACGAAGTCGAGCGAGGCCCGAATCGTGTTCCACGCGGCGCTCCGCGGCCGCTTCGGGCTCTGGTAGCAGTAGCCGCAGCGCAGGTTGCAGCGCGAGGTGAGGATCAGAGAGAGCGCTTCGATTCGATCGAGACCCGGCATGCTCGACCGTCGCCGTTACGACCGGGATTTCGGCTTGGGCCGCGCCGGCGCTTTCGGATACAACTTGTCGAAGACCTTCACGAGAAATCGCGTCCAGAATTCGAGCACATAGAGGCCCACGGCGAAGTCCTTCTTCGTTACCCCCTTCGGCACCGGAGGGATGCCGCAAATAACCGTAGGCACGCGCGGCGGGAAGCCGAGAATCTTGCATATAAACATGGGCGTGTGCGGCGGAAAAACGGGGATAACCTTCGAAGGCGAAGTCGACAGCCTGCATATGGTGTTGGGGGGTTGCGGCGGGTACTTGACGGGATCGACGGTGCTTGGCCCGTAGCTCCCGACCTTCCCGACGCTCTTCTTGGCCTCGCGGATCGCGCGGAGCGCCTCCATGAGCGCCTTCCTGGTTTTACGCTTCGCCTCCAGAGAGCTCTTCGGCGATTTCTTTACCGGCATGTCTCTACCTCCCTGCGGATAAGCCACGGGATTGCAGCTGGCGCATCGCCTACGGCTTCAGATACATCTCGTCGTAGATCTTCAGGAGATATCTCTGCCACGATTCGATCCTTGAAAGAGCTTTCGCGATATCCTTCTGCGTAATCTTCTTGGGCTTCATCCTTGCGAGTATAGGATCGCAGGGGGCATCCGGCATCTGCGGCGGGAATCTGTCGATAATGGGGCCGATGTATTGTCTGGAGCCTTTCACCTTGCCGATGCTCTTCTTCGCCTGGCTTGTCGAAAGCTGCGCGTTCAGGAGCGCCTCCCGGGCGGCGCCCGCCAGAAACGCCTTCGACGGTTTCTTTGCCATGTTCCTACCTCCCTGCGGATGAAGTTAAAAGGTCCCCTTCTTCGCTTCGTGCACCCAGATGTTACCCCGGTTGTTTCCGCTCGGGAAGAGCACGAAGCGCCCATCGAACGACGCATCGAACGTCCCGAAAGCGGGCATCGGGCCGAGAATGAGGGGGGGAGCGATCGGATCGGCTCTCCCGCCCTCGGGGGAAATCCTCCGAATGCTCATGCTATCCTCCCCCCAGCTGCCGCTCACGAACAGCGAGCCGGTGGCCGAATCCCATCGGACGGTCAGCGCTTCGGCTCCCGACGTGATTTGTCTTCCGGGCGTCCGGCCGTCAGCGGGCACGATCCATACCTCCGAGCTTCCCTCGATTTCTCCGGCGTACGCGATGCGCGCCCCGTCGGGCGACCAGACGGGGCCGATCGCGTACACCGTGTCGCTCGTGATGCGCAGCGGCGGACCGGCAGGCATTCCTTCGGATACCGGAGCGACCCAGATGTGGGAGCTGCCCCGAGGGTCCCCGCGCTCGGACGCGAAGGTCAGTTTTGTGCCATTCGGAGACCATGCGGGCTGGAAATCGGGCGCGGGATCGTCGGTAAACCTGATCGGGTGTCCCCCCGAGACCGGAATCGTATAGATGTCGCGTGTCTCCCCGAGAATCCGGTAGTACGCGATCCACCTGCCGTCAGGGGAGAAGGCCGGGCAGGACGCATGCGCCGTGTCTTCGGTCAGTCGCCACGGTTGCCCCGTAGAGATTCCCTTGTCGAGCGGCTGTATCCAGAGATCGTCGGTCGAACCGCCGCGATCCGACGCGAACACGACCTTGCTCCCGTCAGGCGCGATGGCGGCCAGATCGGTGCCGCGTATCCCGTCGAGCTTCGTCGTCGTCTTCGACTTCATGTCCCTGATATACAGCGCGCCCGGTTCCCTCCGCGTCGTGTATGCGAAACGCGATCCGTCCCTGTTGACGCTGGGGTCGGACTCGTAGCCGGGCCCCTGCGTGAGTCTCTCGGGGTCGCCTCCCTTGGCGCCGATACGCCACAGAGCCAGCGTGCCGCCGCGCTCGGAGGAGAAGTACACGTACTTGCCGTCGCTGGACCACGCGGGATTGAAGTCCAGCAT
>JBFYZM010000196.1:0-11432 GCA_041309505.1 Candidatus Krumholzibacteriota bacterium | reverse complement strand
CGTACCGGCCCGGAGCGCCGCTCGGAACCTTTATCCAGCACGCGATCTACCGGTTCATGAACGCCGTTGTCCTTTCCGACGCCGCATCCATTCTCACCTTCTTCATCATATGCGCCGGCGCGGCTTACGCCGTGCTGGCGATCCGCGCGGCGGGGCTCCTTTTCGACGAGCGCGAGACGAACGGTGCCGTCCGTCCCGCGGCCGCCGTGCTTCTCACGGGCGGATTCGTCGCGCTCTTCTTCGGCGCAGGCGGAACGGTCCAGCTCGCGATCGTCGCGGCGCTCGGGTTCATGACGGAATCGATCCGCTTCCTGAGAGGCAAATGCACCCTCGCGCTTCCCGCCCTCCTGCTCGCCGCCGCCGTCCTCTCGCATTTTTCCGCGGTCTTTCTCGTGCCGGCGTTCGTGTATCTGCTCGTGCGCGCGGCCCGGGCTCCCGGCGCGCGGAAGCGATCGCTCGCCGCCGGCGCGCTGTTCGTCCTCTGTCTCGCGGCCGCGGAGATCGTAGTGGCGGCGATCGCGAAAAGATCGGGGGTCGGACAATCGATTACGTTCGGAACGCGGTTCTCTTTCGGCGCTCACGCGTTCTTGAACGCTCTCAACGCGCTCCTGATCGCGGGACCCGCCTCGGTCGCCGGGATCGTTCTCCTCGCCGCCGGCGTCGGGAAGAAAGCTCATGACGTCCCGCCCGGCGCCGCCCCCGGAGAGCGCGAGTTTCTCGCGGCGTGCGCCGTCTCCGCTCTCGCCGGACTCGTCCTCGGCGCGGATCTCGTCGACGGGGGCCTCGGATGGCACATGCTCGCCGTGACGGCGCCGGCGCTCTCGATCTACGCGCTGTGGGAGCTCGGGGGGCGGCTCGCCCGGACGGAGCGTCTCACGCGCGCCCTTCTCGCGTTGTTCCTCGCCGGCCTCTTCCATACGATCCCCCTCGTGATCGTCGACCTGTCGCCGCGGCTGGCCGAGAAGCGTCTGTTCGCGCTCGACCTCGCGCCGGGCCGCGCGGAGGCGATCGTCGCCGATTTCGCCCTCGAGCGGGAAGATTTCGAGGAAGCGCGCGCCTGGTATCTCGCCTCCGCGGAGAAGGATCATTCGAACGCTCTCGTGAGAACGCGCCTCGGACGAATAGCGATGAAACGCGAGGAATACCCCGAGGCGATAACGCACTATCTCGACGCCCACGAGCTCAAGCCCGACGGAACGCGCGAACGATTCGATCTCGCGGAGGCGCTCATCGCGAATCGCTGGTACCCCGAAGCGATCGCCCAACTCGAAACGCTCACCGTCGCGTATCCCGAAAGCGTCTCCTTCTGGAAGCGGCTCGGATTCGCGCGGAACAACGGCAACCGCTACGAACCGGCGATCGCGGCCTACGAAACCGCGCTCGCCCTCGAGCCCCGGAACGAGGAAAACGTCCGGAATCTCGTATCGGCGCTCCTCAACAGGGGCGCGGAGCTTCAGACGGCGGACCGGCTCGACGACGCCCGGGCGCTGTATGAGCGCGTGATCGCGACTTTCCCGGGAGACTGGCGGGCGTTCAACAACCTCGCCACGATCGAGATGAAACAGGGGCGCATGGAGAAAGCGTACGAGCTCCTCGACGGGGCGCTGAAGGCGTTCCCGTACGAATCGAGCCTTCATTTCAACATGGGGATCGTTCTCGACAAGCTCGGGAGATACCAGGAGGCGCTCGGCCACATGCGCCTCGCGCGCGATTTCAACCCCGTCTACTCGGCCGCGCCGATGCACATCGAGAGGCTCGAGAAACAACTAGGGATCTGGTACCCGGCTCAGCGCGATTCCCAAGGCAGCCCGCCCGACAGCTCCTGAGCGACGTTGTCAACCTGCCTTACTCGATTCTCGCGAGGAGATCGGCGGCGAGAGCCCGGTCGCGCGCGGAGGCGGGGAGCCTCATGCACCGCTCGAGAATCTCGCGCACTCCCTCGGTCGATCCGCGAGCGATCCGGCTCTCCGCGAGCGCGAGGCAGACGTCGGCGCGGTTCTCGTCGTACCGATAGGCGAATGAAGCGGCGGTCTCCCGCTCCTCGACGCGGGCGCGCCTCGCATAGAGCTCGTCGAGCGCCTTCCACGCCGGATAGAAATAGAATATCCGCAGCGCCTCGACGAGGCTCTGCTCCCCCTCCCGTTCGCGCCCCTGCAGGATGAGACTTCTCCCCCGCGCGGCAAGCGCGTATATCCGCATCGCGGAGCCGTAGAACCGGTCGATGCCGCCGCTCATGTTCCAGAGAAGATCCTTCTCGTAGAAGAGCGGGGAGCGCGGCCAGGCGCGCGGGCTCGCCCCTCTCCCGACCCGGAAGAGACGGTACATCTCGTTCTCGTACACGAGATCGAATCGAGAGAGCTTCTCGGGCTCGAACATCAGGCGATACGCCGCGCACCCGGGAGGCATATTGACGAGCCCCGCCTGGTAGAGCGGGGAATCCTTCGTCGGATCGCATCCCACCGCGCAGCTCACGAGGAGATAATCGCTCGTTTGCCCGGCGCAGAGCCGGTACAGATCATCCTCGCTCGAGTACAGCGACGCGAGCAGACGCTCGGCTTTGCGCCTCAGCCGCGGAGATTCGAAGAAATCGTTGAGATTCGTCGCGCGCCCCGTGTAGGCGAGCACCTGCGGGGAAAGGTAATGGAGCGACATCACGATCGCGTCCGGTTCGACGTTTCCGCGCACCCAGGCGAGGAGATCCCCCTCGACGTCCTTCGCGCCCGGGTAGATCGTGAACCTGGCGCGCGGAGGCACCTTGAGCGTTCGCGCGATCCGGCGCCAGTAATCCCGGTTTCCCTCCCAGCCGAAATCCTGGAACAGAAAGATCGCGATGACGGCGATCGAGACGATGAACGCGGGGGTCGCGAATCTTCGGGGACTTCGGGTCTGCAGAAACAGGGGGACGTTGCCTCCCGCCGCGATCGCGGCGAAGAGCCCGAACAGGGGAAGAAGCCGCTGCATGAGGAGAAACAAGAGAAAAAAGACGGAGAGAAACGCGAGGACGACCTGCGCCTCCGATTCGCGCCGCCGGGCCCGCCAGACGAGGAGCGCCACGGGACCCGGCAGGAGAAGCAGCGTCGGCAGCGCGAACACGAAGAAGTGGAGCGCGTCCGGAGAGTTGAACGGTCCGACCCAGAAGGCCCGGGCGTCGAACGGAAGAAGCCTCGGATCGTCCGGCTTTCTGAGGTACCGCAGCTTGTACAGAACGAGATCGAAGAAATGCGCGTAGGAGGCGAAGTGCCTCCCCGAAAGGACGCCGGGCAGGATAATTGCGGCGACGGCGAGCGCCGCGATCGCCGCCTTCCCCGCGCGGGGGCTCGTCCCGTCCGGCCGGACTTTTCGCCCCCCGCGCCCCGGGCGGCGCCCGAGGATTCGGGGCGCCAGGAGATCAACGGCGAGCACGGCCGCGGCGAGCGCCGCCGGCGCCGAAAGCAGGAACCGTCCTTCCCGCAGGAACGGAACGATCGCGCCGGCGACCGCGATCGAGCATACGAGAGCACGCGCCGCGCGGCGTTCGTGGAGAGTCGCGTCGGCGACGATGCCCCGGATAAGGACGAACGCGAGAAACGGCGCGAGATAAAATTGCGTCCCCTGCCACGACGCGAGCGCCGCGAAGAGAAAAACGCCCGAGAGGACCGGCGTCGCGACGCCTCCTCTCGCGCATGCCGAGACGTAGAAGAACAGGTGAAAGGCGATGAGCGGCAGGGCGACGTTCTCCCTGAGATAATCGAATCCGCTCGACCGCGCGACGAGCGGAAGCGCGGCCGCGAAGAGGAGCGCGGTGAGGAGCCCCGCGCCGTGACTCTTCCAGAGCCTCGCGGAAATGAGCGCGAGCGGCAGAATCGCGAGGGAGAAAAAGAAAGCGGTGAAGTACCGCACGAAAGACGAAAGATCGGGCTTGTCCCCCGGGATGAGCCGATAGGTCCACCCCACGAGATATTCCATCGCGATGGACGTTTCGCGGAACACGCGAAGCCCCTCGGGCGCCTGCGCGGGGACGTCGAGCGCGGGAACCGGCTGTCCCTTCGCGACCATCTCCGTGTAACGGAAATGGGCCGCTCCCTCGGCCGCGAAGCGCGGCTGCTCGACCTTCGCGCGATACGCCGCTCTCGTGACGTTGGCGAGGCAGAAAAGCGCCACGAGCAGTACCATGAAAAGCTTTCGATCCAACGAACTCTCCCCGGACGGAATCCCGTCGATCTCCCCGCGGCCTTATCGAGACGGAGCCGCGCCCGAAACGCGTTGAAAACGCATCCTCATTTTGGCATAATGACCTCGCGCGCTCAAGCGTTCGTTCAAGAGGTTCGAAAGGAGGATAGCATGAGGGCCAAGGCGTTCATTCTCATCAATCTCGCGGCGGGCGTCGCCGGAGAAGTGTACAGCACGCTCTCCAAGATGCAGCACGTCGAAATCGTGCACGCCGTTTCCGGTCCCTACGACATGATCGCCGTCGTCGACGGATCGACGTTCAACGAGATCGGCCGGTTCGTCATCGAGAAGATCCAGACGATCCCCGGCGTCCAGAAAACGATCACCTGCAACGCGATCTTTCTCGAAAACTAGCGTATCTCGGGACGCCGTCTCAGCTGTCCGATTTCGATCGAGGACCGACCTGCGTGACGATATATAAACCCATCGCCACCGCAAAAAACATCAGCAAATCCGTCGGAGTCCGGTACCTTGGGCTGCCGGCTTCCACCATCGTGGAAATCAACATCGTGTAGACAATAATCGAAATCGAGACGATAAAAGGCAGAAATAGCTGACGAAAAGGCTCAACGAGACGACGAACGCGATCCCTTATCTCGATAGGAAGCCCACGAATAATCACCAAGAAACTGAATATCAATATCGAAACGAAGAAAAAGAGAACGACAGTAGTATAGTGAATTATCACCCAGAGAAATTGAATCTCTCTTGAGTTAAAATTCGAAATGTCCGTTGATGACGGCAGCCAGTACGTCGACATGGATCGGGCGACTTCCACCACGTACTCGAGCGGCGCTTCTCGAATAAGCAATAGATTCAGCTTGAGCATCTGATTGGACAATTCCGCTTTGCTCAAACCGGTGAGCCTTTGCAGCTCCGGTATCGTTTGCCAGATATACATAACGCCCGTATGAGAACCGTCTCTTGCGATCAAGTCGCTGTCTCTGGAGCGAATGAGCAATTCACGAATACCTTTGTACTCGTCCGGCAGTCTCTCTATGACACGAACGGTTTTCGTGCTGAGGTTGAAACCAAGCATCGGGGATACCCCGAAATAATCGGAGTTTTGACGGTTGATCAAGGAAAAACCGCCCAGCGCCAGACACGACGAAAGGAAAATGGAAACTGCGGCGACGACCATTCTCTTGCGTCCGTCGCGGGAAAACAGCGCACATGCCAAGAGCACGCCCGTCAGCATGACGAAAAGAAGCTGATAGGTCGGACGGACAAGGGCCGAAAAGGCGAATGCCGCGGCGGATATGATCAACGCAGGCGTTTTGCCGCTTCTGAACCACCAGAAGAGCGCCATCGCCCCCGTGGCAACAAGAAACGTGGCAAGAGTCTCGGTCAGCATATATGCCGTATTGACTACGTTCGGAGGAATCAACGATACCAGCATGAAGAGCAGGGTGAATCGCTTCGAAATCCCCAGGCTGTCAAGAAGTACAGCGAGAAGAAGAACCGAGAGGAGATAGAGCGATAATTGAGTCAGGAATAGCGTCCATGAGGGCTCAAGGGAATTCGTCGCCAGGAGAAGGACAGGATATCCCGGCGCCCTGTCGTGCAGCTCATCGAGTCGCCCGTCTCGAAGATCGGCCGCAACTTCGACATATCCCTGGGTATCGGGGGTTTCAAAAGGAGCGTTTTTCCAAATCATCGCATAGAACACGCCGGCGAAAACGACGATAAGGACGCATAAGAGGTTGAAATGTATCGATCTGAACGACACGAGTGCTCCCCCTGTACCATGGCGATCGAGACTGACCCGCGGATCACCCGGTTCTGATTCTATGGGCGATTCGAATCCATGTCAAGATTCTCGCGCGGCCGGCGGATGGGGGAAGCGCAGGTTCTTGCCGAGCGGCGGAGAAAGGAGTACAGTCGTGCTTCGCTCATACGGTTCTCCGCGAGAACGGTCACCCGCGATCCACGAGCGCGAGCTCGGCAAGGAGTTCTCCGTGCGTCAGAGCACCCGGTTACTCATCCTGTCCGTTGTCACGCTCGCCGCCCTCACGGCCGGGATCCTCGCCTTCCATTACATTCCGGACGACACCTTCATCACGCTCCGCTACGCGAGGAACGTGCTGCGCGGGGAAGGATTCGTATTCAATCCCGGCGAGCGCGTCGAGGGCTACACGAACTTTCTCTGGCTCCTCATCGTCGTCTTCGCGGGAAAGCTCGGATTCTCGCTCGTCGCCGCAGCCCGGACACTGAGCCTCCTCTTCTCGATCGGAACGCTCGTGCTTATCGCGTTCGCGGCGCGGCGGAACGGCGATCCGGATGGAGCGCATCCGGGCTGGCGCGAGGCCGTCGGCATATTCCTCGCCCCCGCGATGCTCGCCGTATCGCCTCCCTTCCTCGTCTGGAGCGTCAGCGGATCGGAGATCCCGCTCTACACGTTCCTGCTTCTCGCGGGGTTCATGCTTCTTCGCGCCGGGAAACGGCCCGGAGCGACGCTCGTCGTTTTCGGGCTCCTCGGCCTCGTCCGCCCCGAGGGAACGCTCTTTCTTCTGATCGCGTTCCTCTCCCTGATCGCGCGGAGCCCGCGGAGAAAAACGGTCGCGGCTCTGGGACTCGGAATCGTGTTGGTCTTCTATGCCCCGTATCTCGCCTGGAAATGGAGTTATTTCCACGCGCTCCTGCCGAACACCTTCTACGCGAAAACGGGGCCGGCCGGCCTCATGCTCTCGAACGGCGCGCGATACGTGTCCGGATTCGCCCTGAGTTACGGTTACCTTTTTATCGCAGGCGTTCTTCTGCTGCGCGCGGCCGGTCGGGCACGGGAGAGCTGCTCCCTTCCGCTCTTGTTCACGGCCGCGGCCGGGATCGAGGTTCTTCTTCTCGGCGGCGACTGGATGCCGCATTATCGGCTGCTGCTGCCGATTCTGCCCTTCGTTATGCTCGCCGCCTCGCGAGGCGTCATGGCGATCGCGTCGCGGAAAGCCGGAACCGCGGCGCTCGCGCTCGCTTTGCTTCTCCTCGCTGCGGCGCCGGGCGCGATCGGCTACCATGCGTTCACCACCGAGCGGCTCACGGTCGGCGCGTATGCGCACCTCGGGCGTCGGTTGCGGGAAATCCTTCCGGAGAACACGATCATCGGTTGCGGATCGACGGGAGCGATCGGCTACTATACGAATATGCCGATCGTCGACATCCTCGGGCTCACGGAGCGCTTCATCGCCCGGCACGGCGTCGTCGTCGGCACGCAGCCGGGACATCTCAAGACCGACGGCGAGTACGTCATCGGAAAACGACCCGATCTGCTCCTTCTCGGCAACGTTCAGATTCACCGTGGAGCTCGCGGCCGCGACCGGATGCGCTTCAAGATCCAGGAAGAGGAAATCGCGAAGCAGCCGGGATTCGAGAGAGATTACGACTTCGCGAACGTGCCGCTCGGCGCGGGGTTCTACCTCTCGTGCTTCAAGCTGAACAGCTACTTCCTGCCGATCGAAACGGATGCAGCGGCGCCTTCAGCCCGCGATTCGCTCAGATAGGCGTGTTCCGCGATCGCCGGCAGAGCGATCGTGAACCAGACAAGTATCTCGTATTGGCCGGGCACAAAGAGCAATGAGGCGAACAACGCGATGTGTTGTATGAACAGCGCACGCCCGATCTGGGCGACTTCGGGATCGTTGTCGTTCTTCATCATCCGGCGAATGATCCTGAAGTTGCAGATGATGATTCCGATGAACAACAGGAACGCCACGAACCCGAGCTCGGAAAAAATCCCGAGAAAGACGTTGTGAACGTTGAGTCCATACGGGATGAAGAATGCCGCGTTCGGAATGAAGTTCGCTATGCCGACACCGAGCAGCGGATGAGCGAGCCCCAAGTGGAGCGCGACCCGCATCGTCTCGAAACGCGACTGGATGGCGAAATCGCCCACTCCCTTTGAAGCGAATTCGAAGACCGATCCTATCCGCTCCCAGTACACTCCCGGAACGAACGCTATGCTCACCGCGACGAGCGAGAGTCCGAAAAGGAAGAGCGGCTTGTTCCTTCTTTCGAGCACGGCAAGCGTCACGAGCAGACACGCGAGACCGACGAATCCTCCCCGCGAAAAGCTCAGGACCAGAACGCCGATGCTCGCGAGTATCATAATCGCGAAGAAGAGACGAGCGCCGCGCAGCGCGCGGTACGCGCCGAAGAAAAAGACGAGCACCGGAATGAGAAAGAGCTGGAACAGCGCGAAGCCGTTGGGCTCGAAAACGAACCCTTCGTACCGCACGATGCCCTTATCCCAAAGCAATGAAAGGCTCGCGAACCGACCGGGCGGACGCACGATGAAGGGAAGAAAGTCCGAGAGCAGAATCGCCCCCGCCAGCACGAGAAGAAAGCGCCGGAATTCCTTCCGGTCCCTTGCGAACTGCGCGACGAGCGCGACGGCGACGAGCACCTTGAAGAAATCGCCCAGCTTTCGCGCCGCGAGGCCGTACTCGCGCGCAACGGAAAGGGATTGAAACGCGAGGATCGCGAAAGCGACAACGATCGCCGTCAAGCGCGGGTGGTGCGTCACGATACGTCTTCCGCTCGCGACCGCGAGCGCGAAAGAGGCGAGCAGGATAATGGCGAGATAGCGATAGAGACGAAAGGGCGCATAGATGTCGAGATTCGAGAAAAGGATAAGGATGGCGAGATAGAATACGATCACAGGCCGGTCGATGCAGAGAAACATGAAAGGAAGAGCGAATAAGAGCATCAGAGCGAGCATGGCGCCCGCGGGGAGAAAGATCGCGACGGCGACGGCGAAGCACGCGAGCGGCGCCGCGACGACAAGCATGAACCGTTTCGGGTTGATGGTTGTGCCGTAGAGCTCGAGCTTCATGCCTCACGCGCCTTCGTCACTTTCCGACGTTCATCGAAAACCATGAAGAGGCTCGCCCAAAAAAACGCCGCAGCGGTCGAAACGAGCACAATTTGCTTCCGCTTCGGCCACGAACGGCGATCGGGCGCCGAGGGAGGATCGATGATCTTGAGGGCGCTCAGGCGGCTGTGCGCGGTGACCTCCGCGTCGGCGAGCCTCAAACGCAGGTATGCGAGCATAAACTCCTGCATTTTGCGCTCGCTCATAAATTGCGCGTAGTGCGTGCTGATTTCGGGAAGCTTCTTGAAAGGAGGAAAGAGATTCGGTTCGGCTCCGATCTCCCGAAGGAGGAGAAGCTGGTTGCGCATTTGATTCCATTCGAACTCGACCCTGGCGAGATCGTCGCTTCCCGGCCTCAGCGTCAGCTCGAGGAGCCGCTTCTCGACGTCGAGCACGCTGAGGCGGCCGCTCAGATCGGATACGATGTCGAGCATCACCCGCACCTGCTCTTCCATCTCGTACAGGCCGAACTGCCCGAGATAGCCGCCGATGAGGGAATCGGCGGTCGAGATCGCACGCTCCCGCTGCCCGATCTCGTCGTTCAGGAATCGCAGCCGTTCTCCCGAATTCTCGACGACGAGATCGAGGATAATGGTGTCGAGCTGGGCCAGGTACTCCCCGGCGATGGCGATCGCCCGTTCCCGATCGACGTCCTCGACGCTCAGCACGATAACGCCTTCGTCCTTGATCACGACGGCCGTGCGCTCGCCGAGTTTTCGCCGCACTTCATCGCGATCGCTCACTCCGTATATGCCTTTGAGATCGAACCGCGCGTCGATGAGATCGCTCATCCTGCGGCTCCGAATGATGAAATCGATGAGGTAATTCTTGCGGGCCCTGAGATATGCCGAGAACGATTCGCCGAACGATCCCATCGGCGCGAAGAAATCCCTGAGGTTCGTCAGATCCTTCTCGACGCCCGTGGGAGCGAACATCGTCGATGCGACGAAACGCGGCGGGATGAGAAGGCTCACGACGGCGGAAATCAGCAACCCCGCCACCGTGATGGACAGTATCGCTTTTTTGCGCCGAAATATGACCAGGAGAAGAGAAGTCATCGTCGCGCGAACCTCACCCGCTCACGGCTCGTCGTCCGAATAACGCACGTCACACGCTCCCGAATGTACCATCGTCATCCGCGCCCGGCAAGCCCATTATCGGGCTTGGGGCATGCTCTCGAGCCATTTGAGCATTCCGGCGAGCTTCGTATCGTCGGGAGCGATCTCGAGCGCGCGCTTCACCCAGGCGATCGCCTCGTCCTTCCTCCCTCCGACGAGCGCCGCTTGCGCGAGAAGCCTGCACGCGAGCACCTGCTCGGCCGGCCGACCCGTCGCCAGGGCCTGCTCGTACAGTTTTCGCGCGTCCGCGCTCCGCCCGAGAAGATCGAGCACGGAGCCGTACTCTATCGCAAGGCGCGGAAAACGCGGGATGAGCGCGTACGCGCGCGCGTACAGATCCGCCGACGCCTGCGTCTCTCCCTGCCTCCGGAGAATCCGCGCGTAATTGATCGTCGCCTCGACGTGCTCCGGATCGAGCCGGTACGCCTCGGCGAAAGCCTCGGCGGCCTTCGCTTCGTCCTTGTTCGCGATGTAGTAGTTGCCGAGAAAGGTGTATGCCGCGCTTTCGTTCACGCGGACCATGGTCCGGTGAGAAACGAGAACGAAGAGAGCCAGAGCCGCGGCGGCCATGATCGCGACGGATTTCAGCCGCCGGCGCGAGATCTCCCTCGCCGCCCACGCGACGAAGAACGCCGCGAGCAGGATCAGGATCGGCGCGGCGGGAAGACGGTAGCGCGCGTTGACGAAAAAGAGGAGAACCGAGAGGATCGCGCACCCGAGAAAGAGCGTGACGACGCTCCGGTTTCTGCCTGTCCGGAAAAGCACGACGAACCCGCAGACGCCGAGCGGCGCGATGACGGCGAAGGGCAGGAACAGGAACGCGAGAACGGGGCACGACCTCTCGTAGAAGATGACGTTCGGCACGTCGGGCACCTCGATCCCGTTGAAAAAGAGGAGCAGTTTTCTTCCGACGAGACCCGCCCACCGCGCCGGATCGCGCCCGATCTCGCCGAGAGCCTGGCGAAAGTAATACCCGGACACTTCCGGCTGCGTCATCGCGCGGCCGGTCTCCGCCTCGGCGTTCAGCTTCGCGTCCTCGATCATGCCGCGCATATCCGCCCGCATATCGGCGGGCGGTTGAAAGACGCCGGTGCTGCCCGCCCGGTTCCCGATGTAGAAATTGATTCCCCCGTGGGTCGATACGGGAACGATCCGCCCGGAGTGCGCCGCGCTGTACACGATCGGGGGCGCGAGGAACAGCGCCGCCCCGGCGAGACAGCTCAGCGCGGGAATCAGCCCTC
>JBFYZM010000195.1:0-44587 GCA_041309505.1 Candidatus Krumholzibacteriota bacterium | reverse complement strand
ATGGCGAACGCGATCAGGCTCGTGTCAGGGGCAGCATTGGCGTTGATGATCGCCTGGCGTAGCGAACCTACTCCGCTGTCGTTGGTGTTCCATACCCCCCCGGGGATCGCATCTGAGCTTTTCAAACCTATGCTGTGATATTGGTTCGCGGCGATCGCCACGAAGTCTGTGTTTGGTTCTAGGACGTCGCACTGACCGTAGTAGTTTTCCCCCCAGGCCACTATCGTTCCATCGGACTTGAGACCCAGGCTGTGATAAGAGCCCCCAGCGGCGGCCACAAAGTCGGCATTTGGCGCGGGGACAGCGCACTGGCCAGAATAATTGTGCCCCCAGGCGGCGATCGTCCCGTCGGACTTCACTCCCAGGCTGTGATAGCCGCCCGCGGCGACCGCCACGAAATCGGCGTTCGGCGCGGGGACAGTGCACTGGCCAAAGCCATTATGCCCCCAGGCGACGATCGTCCCGTCGGACTTCAAACCTAGGCTGAACCCATAGCTTCCCGAGCCTGCGGCTATCGCCACGAAGCCGGCATTCGGCGCAGGGACATTGCATTGGCCATAGGTGTTGTCCCCCCAAGTTACGATTGTCCCGTCGGATTTCAAACCGAGACTGTGATTCCAGCCTGCTGCGACCGCCATGAAGTCGGTGTTGGGCTCGGGGGCGTCGCACTGGCCGTAGCTGCTATCTCCCCAGGCAACAATTGTCCCATCGGATTTGAGACCCAAGCTGTGAGCATGACCGCCAGCGACACCCACAAAGTCAGCGTTGGGCGCGGGGATGTCGCACTGACCTTCGGCCGTGGCCCCCCAGGCGACGATAGTTTCATCATATTGGAGACCCAGGGTGTGAGCATAGCCCGCGGCGACCGCAACAAAGTCAACATTTGATTGTACGACCTGCTGCCCCCAGTAGTTCTCTGTCCCCCACATGATAATCGTTCCATCGGATTTGAAACCTATGCTGTGATATTGGTTCGCGGCGACCGCCACGAAATCGGCGTTCGGCGCGGGGACAGTGCACTGGCCAAAGCCATTATGCCCCCAGGCGACGATCGTCCCGTCTGACTTCAGTCCCAGGCTGTGATAGCCGCCCGCGGCGACCGCCACGAAATCGGCATTCGGCGTGGGGACGTTGCATTGGCCATAGTAGTTGGATCCCCGGGCATAGATTGTCCCGTCGGATTTAAGGCGCAGGTAATGACTATAACCTGCGGCGACCGCCACAATATCTGAGTTCGGCCACGGGGGATCGCACAGGCCTCCGCTGTTATCCCCCCAGGCCACGATCGTGCTATCAGACTTGATACCGATGCTGAAATTGGCCCCCGCCTCGACCACAATAAAGTCAGCATTCGGCGCGGGGACGTCGCATTGACCGTGGGTGCTGTCTCCCCAAGCGACGATCGTCCCATCGGACTTCAAACCAAGGTTGTGATAACCGCCCGCGGACATCGCCACGAAGTCAGCATTCGGCGCAGGGACGATGCACTGACGATCATTATTCCGCCCCCAGGCCTTGATTGTCCCGTTAGACCTCAATGCCAGACTGTGCTCTCCCCCCACGGATATAGCTACGAAGTCGGCATTCGGAATGGGGATGTCACACTGCCCATAGTCGTTTCGTCCCCAGGCCACGATTGTCCCGTTGGACTTCAGACCTACGACGTGACTGCCCGCGTCGATCGCGACAAGATTTTCAAGCGCTGACTTTTCCGGGAGGACCCGAGTGCCCCATCCCACGATGGATCCGGTAGCCTCCCCGCGCACGGCGCCTGTGCCCAGGCACAGCACACCGAAGCAGACGAGACAAAACACTACCGAGAACCGTTTCATGATCCCCCTCCTTTGAAAGGTTAGATAAGAGCTTCGCCACAGTATTATTTGTATGTTGGAGATCACTACTTTACTCCATTAGACAGGCGGAGGAAGTAATAATCACACTCTAGACATTATTACTTGCCGTGAAGGGAGTATCTGCATGGTATACTATCAGATAGACTTCCGCGGCAATCGATTGGGAATCGGAGATATGAGCATCAATAGCCAGAGAGCTATTCGACGCCTTCTGTTCATTGCCGTTTGCCTCGCTGCTATTGGAGCGGCCGTGAGTCTCGCTGCGCCCTCCGCATCGATAGATCCGCGCGCTCTGGCGTCGATCGATTCGCTGACAAATGCCGGCGCGTTCGACTCCGTCCTCGCGGTCATTCCTCGCTTTCTCGCGGCCGCCGAGGCGAAGAAGGACTCCGCGCTCGCCGCCGGATTGCTGGCGACCAAAGGTCGAGCGGAGATCATGACGGGAAAGTTCGCCGAGGGATATGCGTCGCTCGACGCCTCGATAGCCCTCGCGCGTTCGGCGCGGGATACGACCGTCTGGATGACCGCATTGGGATACAAGAGCCTGGCCGTCACCTGGCAGGGACGATACGACGAGTGCGTGGAGCTCAACCGCGCGCGCCTCGAGCTCGCCCGCCTGACCCGCAACCGCGTGAGCGAGGCATGGGCCCGCACCGGCCTCGGCTACGTCCACCTGCTGCGCGGGAATCTCGATGAGGCCAAGTCCGAATACACGACCGCCATTGAATTGTTCCGCGCCGAGAAGCTGCGGCAGGCGGAGCTGATGCCGCTCATCGGCCTCGGACGTGTTTTAAATATGCTGGAAGATATCGACTCGGCGCGCGAAGCGTATACGCGCGCGCGGGACCTGGCTCGCGATATCGGCGATCGCGCTCAGGAGACGGACGCGATCAACAATCTAGGGACGCTCGAGTTCGTTTACGGCGATATGTCCATCGCGGCGCAATATTTCGAGCAGGCGTATCAGCTGCGTCTCGCCGTCGGGGACCCGCAGGGCGCCATCACGCCGGCAACCAACGTCGCCCTGGCTCGGAATTACCTGGGTCAATACAGTGAAGCGGCCGATATATTGAACCGGGCGGCCGAGACATGCAGGGAGGGAAATTTCCGGAGCCTGCTCGGAAGCGTGCTGGTGTTGCTCGGTGACATGCGATATCAGCAGAAGATGTTCCACGCATCAGACGTGCTGTATCGCGAGAGCCTCTCGCTCGGCGATGCGCTGCTGAAGAAGGACCGCGATGAAGCCGTAATAGGTCTCGCGCAGGCGCTCACGTCGATGGATAGCACGCAAGCCGCGGCCGAGCTCCTCAGCCAAGGCCTGAAATCGCCGCTCCCCGCTTCCGCAGCTCGCATGCAGTTATTGATGGCGCAGTGCTTGCGGCGACTGGGGAGAACGCACGAAGCGCTGGGATACCTGCTCGAGATCGAACGGAGGATGGCCGCGGAGGAGGAAAGATCGAGGGCGGCGGCGACGGCGGCGGAGCTCAGCTCCTGCTATCGGGAGCTGGGGAGAAGCAGCGAAGCGCTGGATGCATTCATGCTTGCCGTGGACCGCATGGAAGGTCGCCGTCGATTCACCCAATCGCTCGTGTGGCGCGAGGCAAGCGGAGGCACGCGCGACCTCGTCGACGCGAGCGGCATCGTTCTCGAGCATCCGCCCGAGACTGCCGGGCCGAAAAAGGTCGAAGCGTTGTTCGATATATTTCAGCGCCTCAAGGCCCGCACGCTCCTCGATAGAATCACGGAGCCGCGTCGCCAGGCGGAACCGGCGCCCGAAGTCGCCGATCTGCCGATCGCCACGCTCCCGCGGCTGCAGCGAGAAGCCCTCGAGCCGGGCGACTTGTTTCTCGACTTCGTCGTGGGATATCAGTCGTGTTACCTGTTTGCGGTGACGCGAGACAGTTGCCGCGTGTCGATGCTTCCCGGGCTGCACTCCGATCTTCCCGAGCGCGTGGATCTCTACCGGAGGGCGATCGGCAAGCCGCCGCGATCGAGCGGATCTTCCGCCGATCTCAATGCAATGGAGCTTCAGGCATCTCTGGGAACGGCGATTCTGGGCAATGTGAGCGATCTCGTTACGGGAGCATCCCGGCTGCTCATCGCGCCGGACTTATATTTTTGGAGCCTGCCTTTTGGGGCGCTCACCGTTTCGCATAAAGGGAAGCCGGGAACGGCGCTCTTTGAATCGAAGACGATCCACTACGTTCCCTCCGCGACGGTTCTCCTGTGGCTCCGCGCGAAGAACCGGCCCGTCGATGCTGATGCACAGCAGGGTGCCAAGCCGCGTGCGGGCGTTGAGCTGCGACAGGGCGCGGTTCTGGCGCTCGTGCCTTCACGCAGCGCCAAACTCGCCGGTGCCGACAGGGAAGTGCAATTTCTCGAGCGGCGCTACGCTCGCGTCTCGGTGGCCGAAGGCGAGGCCGCCAAGGCTGCGATCGACGATACCGTTGCCGCATTCGACGTCGTTCATGTGGCCTCCCACATCGAAGTGAACAACGAACGGCCGTGGCACTCCGGCATACTCCTCGGGGACTCGACAATGCAGGGCGATCCGTACCTCCGCGCGGGAGACATCACCGGCGGACGGATGCGCGCGACAATGGTCGTTTTATCAGGCTGCGAATCGGCCCTGGGGCAGTTGAACGTCGGAGAAGGCGTGAGCGGCTTGACCTCCGCGTTTCTCAGCGCGGGTGTGCCCGTGACGGTGGCGACGCTGTGGCCGGTGGACGACCGCGTGACGGCGGATCTGATGAAGGAGTTTTACAAGTCGCTCGATGCGGGTCTGCCGGCGGCCGCCGCCCTGCGGGAGGCGCAACGTGCGATCCGGTCTCGGCCTCGAACGAGTCACCCGTTTTATTGGGCGGGCTTCGTGGTCGTGGGGGACGGGAACCTCGGGGTCCGGCTGGAGAGGAGTGGGGCCCGTCTCATCAATTCCATTTGGCTGGCGGGGGCTGGCGTAGTGATTCTGGCGGGTGTAGTATTCTCCCTTCGACGAAAGAAATTACAAGAAGGCGAATCCGTCACGTGATTCAAGAACGATGAATCTGTCCCATAGGAAGAAGGAGCTCGCGGAGCTCGCGGACGAAGCGCTCGTGCAGATCGCGCAGTCGGCGCGGGAATCCGAGGCCGGACGGGTCGCCGCGACGGAGTTGCTCGACCGGTTCCAGAGGACCGTTTACCTATGGTGCTATCGGCACGTCAGGGAGCATGAGAAGGCGCTCGACATGAGTCAGGATGTATTGCTCAAAGCCTGGCAGGCGCTCGATTCTTTCAGCGGGAGGTCGAAGTTCTCGTCGTGGCTGTTCGTGATCGCCCGAAACCGTTGCTTGAACGAAATGGAGCGCGTGTCCCTTTTCGAGGATGGCGATCCGGATTGCGATACCATCGAGGCGCCGGCTTCCGATCACGCGCGGCGGCTCGAGGAGCGCGAAGACGAAGAGCGCATTCTCTCCCTGATTCGCTCGAAGCTGGAGCCGGAGGAGCAGAGAGTGATCTGGATGCGGTGTTTCGAGCGCATGCCCGTGGACGAAATCACCCGTGTTCTCGGGATTCAATCGGCCTCGGGAGCTCGAGGCCTGCTGCAGAGAGCGCGGAGAAAACTATTGAATGCGTTGGGGGAGGCGGAGGGATGAGCGACAGAAAAATAAGCGACGACTGTTTCGATATCGAACGTATTCCGAAAGTGCTGGAGCTTCCGGCCGGCGATCCCGGGCGCCGGCACGTAGAGACATGCCCCCGCTGCAGCGCCATATTGGCATCGTATCAATCCTTTAGGAAAGAGGAGTTCGTCGCGGGATCCAATCCGGATGACGCGCGCGAGCGACTGACGGCGTTTGTGGCGTCCGAAGTCGGAACACCGCAGGAGAGAACCCCTTTTGAGGTCGGAGAAAAAGCCCCCGGCCGCGTGGGATTCATATCGCGCATCATGGGGATCTTCCCTATGCGCCCTGCATTGGCCACCGTTCTGCTGGTGATGGTCGCCGCCCTCGTCTTGTTGTGGCGCCCATGGACACCCGATCGAATCGTGCTGCGGGGTACGCCGCGAGAAAGCGCCTCGCAGCCTCTCACGTTGGGCGCGCCGCAGATACTTTCGGAAGGCAGCATCCGGTTGGAGTGGACACCGATGGCCGGCGTCGACTCCTACCAGGTTCGCTTCTACGATAAAGAGCTCAAAGAGATCGCCCGCCTCGAGCCGACACGAGAGACCGCCTTGACTATCGATCGATCAATGCTCCCCGCTGAAAAACCCGATCGATTGATCTGGCGAGTCTACGCCCTCCAAAGGGGCGATGAGATTGGCTCGTCAGATCCTGCCTCCATTGATCTTCGCTAGATCCTCCAGCGGACGGAATCAAGACCGCCAATGGAATTCGGGAGCACAAGCCTGCCGTTCACGCAAATGGCGGGGCGCCAACGGCATGAATACATCCGAGGATCCCTGGATCCTGTGACCGTCTGACCTTCCCCCACTAGACTCCCCCACGGGCGAGGCTCAATCTCTCTGGCGAAATCAGTTCAGGGGGATTGGGCCAAGCGTACTGCGCATGCTCGCCATGGCAGCTGACAAAGAAATGGTGGACACTGTCGCACAGAATTCGAACCTTTTCGGCGATCCCCTTCGAGGCGGCGATTCTGGATGCGGCGCCGGTGCCCGCCCATCTAGCGAGGGAAGGTCAAGAGAGAACCATTCCCAGCGGCAGCGCCCAGAGCTTTCCTCCCAAAGAAACGGCCTCGGTACCGTTGTAGGCGAGTATCGCCGCTTGGCAGTGAGGGGTGGCGGATAGGAACGCTCTGAGACCGGCGAGATCGCGGTCCGTCCATCGTGTTCCCGATTTCGACTCGATCGCGATGCAAAAGCGGCCGGCTTCGATGACGAAATCGACCTCATGCCGGCCCTGCACGTTCCAAAAATGGAGCCGTGCTTCAGGCCATCGGGCACCCAAGATCCCCATCAGATTCTGCGCGACGTATGTTTCGAACACGCCGCCCCTGAAGGGCTCCGGCAATACGGCTCCCGATCCGCCTACACCCGCCATATGGCACGCCAGCCCGGCGTCGCCCAGATACAACTTTGGGGTTTTAATGAGTCTTGATGCACGGTTGCGCAAGTAGGGGCTCAGCCGGTACGCCACATAGGAAGTTTCGAGCAGCGATAGGTACCTCGACGTAGTCGCGACGTTGAGCTTCGCGTCCCTGCCGAGTTGGCTCGGACTCAGCAGCTGTCCCGTGCGAAGCGCCGCGAGACCCATGAGGTTGCGGAATGAGATAATATCGCCGATTTGGCTCAGTTCGCGAATATCCCGCTCCAGGTATGTTTGCTCGTAACCGCGAAACCACAGGGCTCGGTTCTTCACTTCACCGAGGCAAACGGACGGCATTCCGCCCGACAGGATCTCGTCCGGCTTGATCGGCGCATATGTCCCGGACATCCGCGCAGCGCGAGGGGAGTCGTAGAAGGTCTTCAGAAACGGCCGGCGCCTTGTGGCCTTGGACATTTCACGCCGAGTAAACGGGTGCAGGACGAAATACACCGCTCGTCCTGCGAGCGATTCGGAAATCCCCCGGAGCATGGAGAAGTTCGCCGACCCGGACAGCAGGAATCGCCCCGGGATTCGATTGCGGTCCACGCTGCGCTTGATGGCTCCGAGTATCTCGGGGCATTTCTGCGCCTCGTCGACGGTAATCGGCTCGTCCGTCGCCACGAACCCGTCGGGATCCTCTCTGGCGGCGGCCAATTGAGCGAAGTCATCGAAACTGATGTAACGGCGCCGCTTGAGCCCGGGCTCCTTTTGAAGAAATGTGCTCTTTCCGGTCTGACGCATCCCCGTCAGGACGACAACCGGCATGTCGATGAGAGCGTCGTTCACTGCCGACGAGATATCTCTGTTGAAGTAGGGTGTCATATTATTACAGATTATAGTGACAATATGACATTGTGTCAAGAGGAATGATGATATGGATCCGGATGGGCATAGAAACAGAAGCCGTCCCCATGCATGGATGGAAAATTGGAGGCGGCGGGAATCGAACCCGCGTCCGAAGATGCTTCCGCGAGGGCGTCTACGTGCGTATCCTGTCGAGTTTTGTTCGCCCCGTGAAGCCTCAACAGGCAGGGGATTCACAGGACTAGCTCTTGTTCTTTTCGCGTGCGAACCCAGAGCAGGTCGACACGCTAGCCATCGGTTATCGACGCCCGGATTCCGGCCCCGTCGGCGCAGCCGGAGCGGACGGGTCACCTAATTAATTAGGCGGCCATTGCCAACTGGTTGTCGGCATTTGTGGTTCGCCACCTGATTTACGAGGTTGATGGCATCCTCGGCACGCTTCCCTGGCCTCTATCATCCCCGTCGAATCCATTCGCCCCCACACAAGAAGACCTGGATAAGCTATTCGATAATATAGCCCTGTTTGGCCCGAATGTAAAGGTGCGAAAGCGCGGCCGGGCCCCGGTAAGAATGTCGATCATTCCTGTCAAGCGTTTTTGACGGCCGAATCCGGCTATCTTATTCAAGAATAGAAATTTCGCTTGCCATCCTTCCGCCGGATTATGGTAAAATAATAAGACTAAATCCACCCTTTCCCCACCAGCGCAGGAGGTCCTTATGAAGCGCTCCTTCAGTGTCCTGCTGGTTCTCTTCATCGCGGCTCTGGCCTTTGGGAGCTTCGTCGGCTGCTCGAAGGACGAGTCGGCGACGGCGCCCCCGAGCGGACAGACCGATCTGTTGATGAACGCGTCGAGTCCGCTGTTCCAGAAAGCGATGGCGATCCAGGACAAGAACACGGCGAAGCTCATGGCCGATCCTGATGTCATCGGCACCGCGACCACAATCGGCGAAGATGGGAAGCCGGCCATCATGGTGCTCGTTCTGACCGAGAAGGCGAAGCTCGGCGTGCCGACGAAGCTCGACGACGTCAACACGGTGGTCGTTCTGACCGACCGTATCGTAGCCATGGGCAAACCGCCGAGCGGCACGAGCCACACGGCGAAGCAGACTCCGCCCATCCAGCTCGGGACCTCCGGCGGCTGGCGCTATGATCTCGCGAACGGGTACTGCTGCGGCGGGACGCTCGGCTCGCTCATCAGCGTGGGCGGTCAGAAGCGCATCCTCAGCAACTACCACGTGTTCGAGGCCGATATCGTGGCCGGCGGCAACAGCAAGGTGGCCGCGACGGGCGATTACATCATTCAGCCCGGTCTGATCGATGTGGGCTGCGTCGCCACGAGCGCTCAGAATGTGGCGACCCTCGTCAAGACGAGCAGCCTTCCGAACAACAACGTGGACTGCTCGAGCGCGACGATCATCAGCGGCATGGTCAGGGATGACGGCGCGATTCTCGAGGTTGGGGTGCTCTCATCCTCGACGATTGCCGCTTCCGTGGGCCAGCTGGTCAAGAAGAGCGGTCGTACGACCGGTCTCACCCGCAGCTACGTCAGCGGTTTGAACGGCACCGTCAGCATTGCGTACGAGAACGAGTGCGCCGGCGGCGATGCCTTCACGAAGACGTTCACGGGGCAGATCCTGGTCTATCAGAAGAGAAGCTCGTTCCTGGGGAGCGGCGACTCGGGATCGCTCATGGTCCAGGATGTAACGACGAATCCGAAGGCCATTGGCCTTCTCTTCGCCGGCAGCACCTCGCTCGCTATCGCGAACCCGATCAACTCGGTGCTGTCCTTCTTCGGCGCAACGATGGTTGGGATCTAGTCGGTCGAGCGCCAAGCGCTTCGATCCGTTTCATATGCCCGTCCCCGGACCGATCCGGGGGCGGGCATTTTCCTGAGGGAGCACGCGATGAAAATATTCGGGGGTTCGTTTGCCGCGGCGTGCAGGCTGTCTCTGCTTGTGCTGTCTTCGATTCTGATCGGCTGCCGATCGGGAAACGGGAGCGGATCGTCGACACCAAGCCGCGATATCACGCCAGTGATGGAGGCTCATGTCGACGAGCTCATGGCGATTCCCGGCGTCGTGGGAGTGGCGATCGGAGAGCTCAAGGACGGCACTCCCTGCATTCAGGTGCTCGTTGTCGAAGGGACACGCGAGCTGCGCCGGAAGATCCCGAAGATTTTGGAGGGGCATCCGGTCGATGTCGTGGTTTCCGGGGTAATCAAGCCGCTCTGAGAGAAGGGCGGCCGCTCGCCCGGCGCCCGCCTCACCACCCGATCCCGCGCGATCCGAAATATTCGTGCAGTACCTTCCTGTTCGCCAGATTGATGCGCTCGGCCCAGAGGTCGACCGGATTCCGGTCGTCGGTGATCACCCGCTCGCCGGTCGGGTCTATCTCGAAGCGGTTGTCCCAGGCGTGAGCCCGGTTGTACTCGGCGGAGAAGCGGTCCGTCGGCACCGGCGGCTCTCGCTTGATCTCGAGATCTTCGTTCGACGCGAGCAGGGTCAGATTCCCGATCTGATCCGGCGGCTCCGCCATGGGGAGAACGAGCACTTTCGAGAACTCCTGCCGCAGCGTAGCGGCGAGCGAACGCACGAGCTTGTCGCGCCAGCCGACGGCGATGACGTTCAGCGCGAGCACTCCGCCCGGGGCGAGCCGGGCCTTGCACAGGGCGAACGCTTCCCTTGTGACGAGATGAAAGGGGATCGAGCTGCTGCCGAAGGCGTCCAGGATGATGAGGTCGTACTTCTCGTCGTGCTCGATCATGAATTCGCGGCCGTCCCGATGAAATATCCGCGCATGGGAGGGCTGAAATCCGAAGTAGTCCTCCGCGACACGCGTCACTTCCGGATCGATCTCGACGACGTCGACGTTCCAACCCTTCCGGGTGAACCGATTCGCGAGTGTGCCTCCCCCGAGCCCGACGAGCAGCGTCGTGCCGGGATATTCGTAGAAATCCGCCGCCAGCTCGAGCACGTCGATGTATGACGGGGGAGAATCCATTGTCATCGTGTCGATTTCTGCGTGCACCATGCCGTCGATGAGCATGAGGCGCGTGCCGTCTCCGTCGACGACACGGATCTCCGCGTAGGGGCTCTCGACGACGGCGACGAGACCCGTGTCCGGATTCGGCCGCCCGCCGGGAGCCGTGAAAACGGCTGCCGCGACGACGGTGGCGATCGCGACCATGGCGGGAATACCTCTCCCTTTCGACCGCGCGGGTCCGGCGAGCGCGGTGACGATGAGCGCGGCGCCGGTCAGGAAAGCGAGCCGGCTCGCGCCGGTCAGTGGAATCAGGATGAAGCCCGTGAGAAGCGCGGCGGCGAGGCTCGCGACCGTCGAGAGCGCGTAGCTCTCACCCGCCGCCCGCCCGGCGGTCTCGACGCTCGCCGCTCTCAGGCGAACGGCGTACGGGGTCGTCATTCCCAGCAGCGTGAACGGCGCGAAGAAGAGGACCACGGCCGCGAAGAGCACGGCGGTTCGAAGCCCCAACGGTTCGGCGCCGGCGAGCATCGGGTACCGGAGCCATGGGATCGCGGCGATCCAGAGTCCCGCGCCGGCGATCAGCGCGGCGAACATGCCGAGCCGTGGTCCGCGATCGGCGAGCCGTCCGCCGAGCACGTATCCGAGGCTGAGCGCGCCGAGCGTGACGCCGATCAGGGCGGACCAGAGGTAGAGGCTCGTCCCGTAGAACGGCCCGATAAGTCGCGTCCCCAGAATCTCGACGGCGAGGACGGCGCCGCCGCTCACGATGACGGCGAGACCGATATAGCGGCGCTTGTTCATGCATCGCCTCCCGCGAGGCCGGGACGCTTGACGGCGGCCGCGGCAAGGCCGACTATCCCGGTCGCCGCGAGAACGATTCCGATGGCCGCGGTCAGGCCGCTCACGCCGAAGCTCGGAATGAGTAAGAAACCGGTGAGGAGCGCCGCCGCGACGCTCGCGAGCGTCGAGATCGCGTAGAGATCGCCGGCCGAGCGGCCGACATCTCCGATTGTTCGCGCCCGGAGCCTCAATGCGTACGGGCTCACCATGCCGAGCACGGCGAGCGGAGGGAAGAACAGCACGAAGGAGGCGATCAGCAGCGCGGCTCGAGGCCCGGCGGGCCTCGCCGCGGCTGCGATGGATCCTTTCATGAGCGGGACGAGGGCGATCCAGATGCCGGCCGCGATGAGGATCCATGCGAAGCGCGAAAACGCAGGTTTTCGGTCGGCCCACTTTCCGCCGATGACGTATCCTATGCTGAGCGCGGCGAGCGTAACGCTGATGAGCGCCGACCAGAGAAAGAGGTTCACTCCATAATACGGGCCGATAATTCTCGTGCCGAGGATTTCGATCGCGAGCACCGAAGCGCCGCTTACGGAGATCGCACAATAGAGGTATTTGTGTTTCATGTCGTCAGCATAAAACAGATCGTCTCGCTCCCGCAATATGGAATGTGAGTCGCAGCGGGGGGCAGGGCCGGAGGTATTTAGCGGTTGCTTTTGCCGTCGGCCGGGTTTAAAATCCGCCCGTTTCTCTACCAAGGAGGGTATTCGATGATGAAGAGAGTGCTTTTCACGCTGGCGGCGCTCCTCGTGCTGACCGGCATCGCGGGTGCGGCGATCGACCGGGAGTATCTCGCGAAGCTCCCGCCGATCATCGATCGCGACGTGCTCTTCGGCGATCCGCAGATCGCGAGCGGTCAGCTTTCCCCCGACGGCTCGCACATTTCGTTCCTCAAACCGTATAAAAACGTCCTGAATATCTGGGTCAAGGGCGCGAGCGAGCCTTTCGCCGCGGCGCGTCCCGTGACGGCCGATACGACGCGCCCCGTGCGCGGATATTTCTGGACCCGGGACGGCAAGTACATCCTCTACATCCAGGATAAGGGCGGAGACGAGAACTACCATGTCTACGCGGTGGATCCGAGAGCGAAGCTCGAAGCGGGCCAGGATGTGCCTCCGCCGCGCGATCTCACCCCGTACGAGAAAGTCGCGGCGACCATATACGCGCTGCCGAAGGGTATGCCCGGCGCCATCTTCGTGGGGCTCAACGACCGCGACGAACGCTACCATGACGCGTACCGGCTCGATATCGCGACGGGCGAGCGGACGCTCGTGAAGCAAAACGACAACGAGATCTCGAGTTGGATTTTCGACATCCAGGGCATCCTCAGGCTCGCGTCGAAGCAGACCGCCGACGGCGGCACCGAGATCCTCCGCGTCGATCCCGACACGGCGATCGTCGTCTATTCGTGCAGCAAGGACGAGACGGTCGACCCGATCCGCTTCCACAAGGACGGACAGCGCGTGTACCTGGCGTCGGACAAGGGGAAGGAGATCAATTTCCAGCGCCTCATCCTCTTCGATCCGGCGACGCTCAAGGAAGAGCTCGTCGAGGCCGATCCCCTGAATCAGGTCGATTTCGGCGGCGCCGAGTTCTCGCAGGAAACGGACGAGCTCGTCGCGACCTATTACGTGGGCGACAGGCTTCGCGTCTATTTCCGGGACAAGGAATGGGAGAAGGATTACCGGCGCATTCAGAAGCAGCTTCCCGAAGGCGACGTGTATCTCGGCTCCTCGACGAGCGACGAGCGCCTGTGGCTCGTCGGCGTCACGAGCGACGTCGATCCGGGGGCGACCTATCTCTACACGCGCGCGACAGGCAAGGCCGAGCTCCTGTACCGGCCGTATCCGGATCTTCCCTCGAAGGATCTCGCCCCGATGAAGCCGATCGTGTACAAGAGCCGCGACGGCCTCGATATTCACGGTTATCTCACCGTGCCGAAAGGGGTCAAGGAGAAGAACCTTCCCGTTCTCTGCATGGTGCACGGCGGCCCCTGGTCGCGCGACGAATGGGGTTACGATCCGTACTCGCAGTTCTTCGCGAACCGCGGCTATGCGGTGTTTCAGATGAACTTCCGCGGCTCGACCGGCTACGGCAAGGCGTTTCTCAACGCCGGCAACAAGCAGTGGGGAGACGCGATGCAGAACGACATCACGGACGGTGTCGCGTATCTCGTCAAGAAGGGGATCGCCGATCCGAAACAGATCGCGATCTTCGGCGGCTCGTACGGCGGGTACGCCACGCTCGCCGGACTCGCGTTCACGCCGGATCTCTATGCCGCGGGCATCTCGTACGTGGGACCCTCGAACATCATCACGCTCCTGAACTCGATCCCGCCCTACTGGGCCGTTCTGAAGACGGTATTCAACGAGCGCGTCGGCGATCCGTCGAAGCCCGAGGACGCCGAGATGCTCAAACGCCAGTCGCCGCTCTTCTCCGCCGAAAAGATCAAGGCGCCGCTCCTCGTCGTGCAGGGGGCGAACGATCCGCGCGTGAAGAAGGCCGAATCGGATCAGATCGTCGTCGCGCTCAGGGACCTCGGCCGCGACGTCGAGTATATCGTCGCGCCGGACGAAGGGCACGGTTTCGCGGGAGTCGATAACCGGACGGCCTTCTCCGTGGCCGCCGAGAAGTTCCTCGCGAAGCATCTCGGCGGGCGTTACCAGGAGACCATGAACGAGAAGGTGCGGACCCGGCTCGACGCTCTCACGGTCGATGTGAAGACGGTCGTTCTCGCCGCTCCTCCGAAGGCCGCGGACGACGCCGTGGCGGCGCCGCTGCCCGCGGTGGACGCGAGTCTCCTCAAGCCGATGACCCTCGCGTACAAAGGGAACGTCCGCGCCGGCGGCCAGGAAGTGCCCATTGACATCGTCCGGAGCCTCGTGAAGGGTTCGCTGGGGGGCGCGGCGACGTGGCGCGTCGCGACGAGCCAGTCGAGCGGCGGGGAGAGCGCGGTCGATACGTTCGACCTCGACGCGACGACCCTCATGCCGATTCGCTGGGGCGTCCGTCAGGGCACCGCGACGGTTGTCATCAACTTCACCGGGACAACGGTCAAGGGCGCCGTGCGAATGGGCGCTCAGGAAATGCCGATCGACGTCGCGCTTGCGGCCCCCGCCTTCGGGGACGGCTCATCGCTCGAGACGATCATCGGCGCGCTCCCGCTCGCGGCGGGATACGAGACGACGCTCCGCGTGTTCGATTTCCAGATGCAGAAGACGCGTTCGATGTCGCTCAAGGTCGTCGGCACGGAAAGCGTCACCGTGCCCGCCGGGACCTATGCGTGCTTCAACGTCGAGATCAGGCCGATCGGGGACGAATCGGGCGCATCGAGGATCTACGTGAGCGAGAAGGAGCGCTGCATGATCCGCGGCACGTTCGAGCTGCCGCCGCAGATGGGCGGAGGGACGATCGCGATCGATCTCGCGAGCGTCAAGTAAACGGGCGCTTCCGGGCGCCTCGGCGACGAGAGAGGAGGATGGTATGCGTTTTTCTCATGCCGTGACGTCGCTGCTCGCGTGCGCGATTGTCCTCGCGGCGGCCCCGCTCGCCGCCGGGGAAACGGCCGGCGGCGGAGCGATGAAGTCGCTCGGCGCGAAAACGATCGCGCAGCCGTGCCCCGTGTGGGTCATCGGCTCCTACGACGCGGCGGGAAAACCGAACGTGATGACGGCATCGTGGGCGGCCATCTGCTGCTCGCAGCCCCCGATGGTGACCGTCTCGCTCAGGAAGGCGACCTACACGTACGGCAGCATCATGGCGAGCGAGGCGTTCACGGTCAACGTCCCTTCCGAGGAATTCGTGAAGGAAGCGGCCTATTACGGCAGCGTTTCGGGAAAGGACGTCGACAAGTTTGCGGCGAGCGGTCTCACGCCCGTGAAGAGCGAGCTCGTCAACGCGCCCTACATCAAGGAATTCCCGCTCGTGCTCGAATGCAAGCTCGTGAAGACGATCGAGCTCGGCTTGCATACGATGTTCATCGGCGAGATCGTCGACGTGAAGGCGGATGAGTCTGTTCTCGGCGCGAACGGCATGCCCGACGTCGCGAAGCTCAAGCCGTTCGTCTTCGCTCCGGGGAACGCCGATTTCTATGGTATCGGCGCTTCTATCGGCGACGGCAAGGAAGAGGGGAAAGGGCTCAAGAAGTAGCCGCGGGAGAGCGTCCGCTCCGAGATTCGTTGGGGCCCGGGCCGCGCCGGGCCCCTTTCTATTTGTATTAATTTCAAATAATTGCGCGTTTCCTCCTCCGGTTGGTACGGTTCTTCCATAAAGGGTCGGTTTTCGAGGGTTGAAGGTATGGTTTCGGCCGTGCTATGGTCGATCGTATTCAGCGCCACACGGCACTTCGCTCTCGCTGCATGAACGATGCCTTCACACAAGGAAGGTAGATTGGTGGAAGATTTTAAAAATCTCAAAGGGGAGGGACTTCGCCGCGTCGTCGCCGTCGCCTCCATGATCGTGACCCTCTATTACCTCTATTGGAGGGTCACGGCGACTTTCAACGAATCGGCGCTCTTCTTCTCGTGGGCGCTCTTCGTCGCGGAATGCTTCGGCACGTTGACGACCTTTCTTTTCTTCTTTGCGGTATGGCGCCCCCTGTCGCGCGTCGCTCTCGAACCGCTTCCCGGACGCACCGTCGACGTCCTCATCCCGACGAAGAACGAGCCGGTGTCCATTCTGCGGAAAACGCTCCTCGCCTGCAACGATCTCAAGTATCCGCACCGGACTCTTCTCCTCGACGACGGGAACCGTCCCGAGGTCAAGGCGCTCTGCGAGGAGCTCGGGTGCGTCTACCTCGCGCGGGAGAGCCACGAGCACGCGAAGGCGGGCAACGTCAACTTCGGGCTGAAGCATTCGACCGCCGAGTTCGTCGCCATCTTCGACGCGGACCACGCGCCGCTTCCGTATTTCATAGATCGCCTCATCGGCTATTTCAAGGACGAGAAGGTCGCCTTCGCCCAGGCGCCGCAGGAGTTCTACAACATCGACTCGTTCCAGCACCGCGCCGACCACGAAAAGAAGTACGTCTGGACCGAGCAGGGGCTCTTCTACAACCTCATCCAGCCGGGGCGCGACCGCTGGAACGCGGCCTACTTCGTCGGAAGCTGCACCCTCATGAGGCGCGCGGCGCTCGACGACGTCGACGGCTTCGCGACGAGCTCTATTACGGAGGACATGCTGACTTCGATCCGCATCCACGCGAAGGGATGGTCGTCCGTCTATCACAACGAAGGGCTCGCCTACGGTCTCGCGGCCGAGACGATCAATCCGTTCCATATTCAGCGGAAGCGGTGGGGGCTCGGGGGCTGGCAGGTATTCTTCAAGGCGAATCCGTTCTTCGTGCGGGGGCTCAGCTTTCCGCAGCGGCTCTGCTACCTCGGGAGCCTCATCTATCCGATCGAGGGATTCCAGAAGCTCGTTTTCTACGTGACTCCCCCGATCGTGCTCTTCACCGGCATTCTTCCGATGAACGCCATCGACATCACGTATCTCCTTCACTTCGTTCCGTACTATGCGCTCTCGCTCTTCGCCTTCAACGAGATGGGACGGGGATATGCGGGGTATCTCCTGCTCGAGCAGTTCAGCATGGGCAAGTTCTTCACCTATCTCGAATCGTTCTTTTCCCTGTTTCTCCCGCGCCGGGCGAGACAGTTCAAGGTGACGCCGAAGGGGTTGGAGACATCGACCCCGTACCCGCTCGTCGTCCCGCAGGCGCTCGTGTTCGCGGGGAGCGTCATCGCGATTATATGGGCGATATTCCAGCTTCTGCTGGGCTTGCGCGGCGACGAGTTCATCATCGCGGTGAACAGCCTCTGGGCGCTTTTCAACAGCGGGCTCGCCGTGGCGATCATTCTCTTTGCGAGATCGAAATTCTATCAGCGGAGAGGAGATTTCCGCATCGAGGACGCGGTTCCCGTCTTCTTCTCCTATCGCGACGGCGGGAAACCGGTACGCCGGGTCGCCGCGGCGGATGACGCGACGGAGACCGGCATATCGCTCGTCGCCGCGGGGCCGATCCCCGCCGACTGCGATCTCGAGCTCGAGATCATGCTCCCGCGCAAGACGCTCGCCTGCAAGGGGCACGTCAGGCACGTGAAGACGGTGAGCTCGGGAACGGACGTGATCGCGCGCGCCGGCGTCGCCGTCACGGGGGCTTCGGGCGAGGTGGATGTGATGTCGCGCTATCTCCACGAATCCGCCGTTTCGAAGTTCCTCGCCGGGTACGCGACGCGGTACCTCACGTACATCGAGAGCCGGCGCGGACCGAGACCGCAGCGCACGGCGCGGGCGCGCCGCGCCCGCGTGTATCTGCCGGCCGTCGTCCACGGGAAGGGGGGCGGCGTCTCGTACGGAGTGATCCGGAACATCTCGCGGAGCGGGTATCTCCTCGCCGCGCGCGAGAATCTGGCCGAAGGGGACCGGGCGGAAGTCGAAGTCGTCGTCGGAGACAGGAACGTCCCGCTCCCGGGGATCGTCGCGCGCGTCGTGCGCCAACCTTCGGAGGATTTTCCCGAATGCCTCGCGGGCGTCGTTTTTGACCGGGCGGATATCGGCGCGGTGAACCGCGTGCTCGCGATCGCGGACGCGATGGTCACGCTGTGGTGATGACTCTATGAAACGTTCGCATCGGAGATTGCTGCTTCTCGCGATCCTTCTCTATGGGCTGGTCATCAGCCTGACCGATCTGGATTACAACTCCGTCTTCATCGACGAGGCGTTTCAGATCACGATGGGGCAGGAGATCATCGGGGGAGAGCCGTGCCTCGGGTGTCCGCACCACACCGGCTCGGTGATGATCTGGCCGGCGCTCGCGGCGCTGGCGGATTCGGTCGGCGGCATTCACGCCGTCCGGATCCTGACCGTGCTCATCGGGCTCGCCCTCACGGTGATCGTGTACGCGACGGCGGCGACGCTGTTCGGCGGAAGCGTGGGGCTTATCGCGGCGGCGCTCTTCATGTGCTCGGGGCAGGCCCTCTATCTCATGAAACTCGGCACGTACGACATGATCGCCGCGTTCTTCATCGGCGCCTCCTTTTTTATGTTCGTCGTTTCCGCCTCGACCGCGGCGCCGTGGCACCGGAATCTCGCGATCGTTTTCGGCGCGGCGGCGTTGTTTCTCGCCGCCATCACGAAGTATCTCCTCCCCGTGTTCGTGCCGTCGCTCGTGCTCTACGTTCTGTTCACGCACGGAATCAAACGCACCGCGCTCTTCTGCGTCCTTCCGCTCGCCGTTCTCGGCGCGCTCTATCTGGGATTCGACCAATACGCGCCCCGTGTACAGGTCCTCGGGCAGGTGGAGACCTACGCGAACATCAAAGTGCCGCTCGCGACCATGTTCGAGTGGGCGTTCCGGTGGGTGGCGTTCATACTTCTGCTGGCCGTCTTCGGCGTGTTTCACGAGCGGCATGGGAAGAAGGCGATCGTCCTCATCGCGCTTTCGTCGCCGATCATCATTCTCCATCTCGTGACGCGCGCGGAGCAGTCGGTGAACAAGAACATGATCTTCGCGATTATCTTTCTCGCGCCCGCCGCGGCCCTCGGGGTGGAGCACCTGGTGAAGATTTTCTCGTTCGGCGCGAAGAGCCGGATCGTCCGCGGTTTTTTCGCCGTCTCGATCGTCGCCATATTCTGGGCGTACGGGCTCTTCAACCTGCGATGGCTCGAGCGGCAGTATCCCGACGTGACCCCGGTGATCGAGTTCCTCGAGACGAAGGGTTTCGACGGGATGACCGTCGCGTTCAACGGCTGGGACGGGGTCATCTACGAGTACGTGCTCGGGGACCGGTTTCCCAACGCGCGTTTCCTCAATATGTTCGAGATCCGGAAGACTGATTCGCCGGGGCCGGCGTTCGCGGAGCCGGTGCATTTTGTGGTGTGCGAGGACCTTTTCTACGGGAAGATGTCTCCCTGCAGCCAGTTCGAGCCCTATTTCGAAGACGGCTTCGTTCTGCTCAAGAAATTCACGATCGAACACTCGTGGGGCAAAACAGACGCCCTGATTTACGGAAGGAGATAAGACATGAAACGTCACGCGTTCGGAATTGCTCTCGCGCTCACGTGTCTCGTTCTCTGCTCGGGAAGCGCACAGGCGATCGTCGGCTTTCGCGGCTCGACGTGGGGTGATTTGAGAGGGGAGATACCGAAGGACGGGGACAGCAATCTGCTCCTGAACGGCTGGATCAAGCAGGGAGTGGATTGGGCGAAGTGGGGGAACGTGACGCTCAACACGTACGCCACCCTGCGGTACCAGGCGGATACGGAAGGCCTCGATTACAATAACTCCGTCGGCCCCGGCCTCGGAATATCCCTCGAAGCGTACTCGCCGAGGGGGATCGTCGCCGCGATCGGCGTCGAGTATATCTGGGACCGGTATCTCGGTCTCGACGAAGCCTCGCAGTTCGACGAAACCGCGCAGAAGGTGGCCATCTACGTGAACTGGTACGGTTGGTGGGATCTCAAGAAATAATCGCCGCCGGAAGCCGCACCGGCCGGCGCCTCACCGCGTTTTCGCGACGGCCAGAGCCGAATCCATCGCCGCCGCGCGCGGTCGCGTCGGGCCATTATACGAGGCGAACGCTCCATAGGCCGCCGATTACATCTCGTTTCCCCTGATGCCGATCATCCGCGCCTCGAAGGGTATGTTCTTTCCCGAATCGCGTATCGCCCGCTCGACGAGCCGCACGAGTCCGGTGCAGCAGGGGACCTCCATGTGGGCGACGGTGACCGATCGCACGTCGTTGCCTTTGAACATCGCCGTGAGCTTTTCAAGGTAATGCTCCGCGTCGTCAAGCTTCGGGCAGCCGACGAGGAGCGCCTTGCCGGCGAGAAGATTCTCGTGGAACCCGGCGCAGGCGAAGGGGACGCAGTCGGCGGCGACGAGAAGATCGGCGCCGTCGAGGAACGGCGCATCCGGCGGCACGAGCATGATCTGCACGGGCCACTGGCGGAGGCGCGACGGGCGCTCCGCCGGGACGCCCGGAGGAGGGGATCCAGGGGCGTCCGAAGCGCACGCCGCGTCCGCTTCGAAATTCACGACTCTCGATCCGGGGCAGCCGGCGAACGCGGGAGCCGAAGGATCGTTCTCGCCGCACCGGCACGCCGGCTCGAAGAACTCCGCCGGTATCTCGATGTCGCGATCGACAAGGTAGGCGAGCGCCTCCCGGAAATATTCGTCCTGCTTGTGATCCCTGAGGTGCGCGAGATGGGCCTTGATGACGTTCGGCCCCGATCGCACGATATTTTCCATGACCTTGCTCTCGTCGTACGGCTCGGCGTCGCGGATCTCGGTCGCGATCGCCCCCTCGGGGCAGTGCCCGATGCACGCGCCGAGCCCGTCGCAGAAGAGGTCGCTCACAAGCCGAACTTTGCCGTCGATGATCTGGAGCGCCCCCTCGGGGCAGTTCGGGATGCACAGGCCGCAGCCGGTGCACAGGCTCTCGTCGATCGTTATTATCTGTCTCTTCATGCAGCGCCCCTCCTCATAATACAGTAATCAAGTACCTTTATACCATTATACAAGGAAAGCTCCTTTTCGTCAAGGGGGAAAAAGAAGCGGGGCGGGAGGAACTTTCCCGTGAGCCGTTCCAAAAGAGCCGATCCAAAAACGGGTCTCCAAGGACGAGCCGCGCATGATATACTGGCCGCGCCGCCGCTTTCGAGGGAGGATCGATGAATCGCCCGGCTCTTCTCGTCGCGCTTTCTCTTCAGCTCCTCGTATCATCGTGCAACGAGCCTTCCGGTCGCTCGACGATCGAGTTGGATCGCGGGTGGGAGTTTCGACGGGCCGCCGAGGGCGCCTGGCGCGGCGCGAGCGTTCCGGGTTGCGTTCACACCGATCTCCTCGCGGCGGGCATCATCAACGATCCTTTCTTCGGGACGAACGAGAAGGATCTCCAGTGGATCGAAAAGGAGGACTGGGAGTATCGCGTCGTATTCGACGCGGCGCCCGCGTTCCTGGCGCGGGATCATATCGAGATCGATTTCGAGGGGCTCGACACCTACGCCGACGTTTTCTTGAACGATTCGCTGCTGTTCAGGGCGGATAACATGTTCCGCGAGTGGAAGGCGCCGTGCGCGGGCGTCCTGCGCGATAAGCACAACGAGCTGCGCGTCTATTTTCATTCGCCGGTGAACGCGGTGCGGGCACGGTGGGATTCGCTCGGGAGAGAGCTTCCCGGCGGCGCGCGCGTCCTCACGAGAAAAGCCGCGTACCAGTACGGATGGGACTGGGCGCCGCGGTTCGTGACCTCGGGGATATGGCGCCCCGTTCGCCTGCGCGCCTGGGACGCGGCGATAATCGCCGATCTCCGGATCGTCCAGAAGCGCGTCACCGGGGAATCGGCGGAGCTCGCCGCCGTGTTCGAGATCGACGCTTCCACGCGGATGCATGTCGTTCTCTCGGTATTTCTCGAGGACCGGATCGTCGCGAGCGCCGGCGCGGAGCTCGTCCCGGGGACGAACGTCGTGTCGATCGATTTCTATCTGAGCAAGCCGGAGCTCTGGTGGCCGAATGGTCTCGGAGAGCCGTATCTCTACGATTTCCTCGGCGAGATGAGGGACGGAAAGCTCGTCGTCGATCTGGCCGAGCGGCGAGTCGGTCTCCGGACGATCGAGCTCGTCCGGGATAAGGACGAAAAAGGGGAGAGCTTCTTTTTCCGCGTGAACGGTTTCCCCGTTTTCATGAAAGGAGCGAATTTCGTCCCGATGGACAGCTTCATTCCCCGCGTGACGGCGGACCGGTACGAATCGCTCGTCTCGAAAGCCGCCGTCGCCGGCATGAACATGCTGCGCGTGTGGGGCGGCGGCGCTTACGAAAGCGAGCTTTTCTACGACCTGTGCGACGAGTACGGGATCCTCGTATGGCAGGATTTCATGTTCGCCTGCGGGATGTATCCGGGCGATTCCGCGTTTCTGGACAACGTGGCGGAAGAGGCCGCCGGCGTCGTGAAGCGCCTGAGAAACCACCCCTGCCTCGCGCTCTGGTGCGGCAACAACGAGATCGACGAGGGCTGGCGCAACTGGGGTTGGCAGCGCCAGTATGGGTACTCGGCGGCCGATTCGGCGAAGATCTGGAACGACTATACGAAGCTCTTCCACGAGCTTCTTCCGGAGATCGTGGCGGAGTTGGATTCGGGCACGGCCTATTGGCCGTCGTCGCCTGCCCGCGGGCGGGCCGATCCGCGGAGCCTCACGGAGGGAGATTCGCATTACTGGGGCGTCTGGCACGACGGCGAGGCCTTCGATGCGTTCCGCGGAAAGGTGCCGCGGTTCATGAGCGAGTTCGGATTCCAGTCGTTTCCGTCGCTCGCGACGATTGCGCTATTCGCGAGCCCCGAAGACCGCAGAATCGACTCGGACGCGATGCTCTCGCATCAGAAGCATCCGCGGGGCAACGAGATCATCCGTGCATATATGGAGCGCGACTATCGCCCGCCGCGCGATTTCGAATCGTTCGTCTATGTGAGCCAGCTCCTCCAGGCGGAGGGGATGAAAACGGCCATCGAGGCGCAGCGCCGCGCGAAGCCCTTCTGCATGGGCTCGCTTTACTGGCAGCTCGACGACTGCTGGCCCGCGGCGTCGTGGTCGAGCGTCGACTACGCAGGCGACCCGAAGGCGCTCTACTATTTCGCGCGTGACGCCTTCGGCGAAGCGCTCGTTTCGCCGGTCGTCGAGGAGGGCGTCCTGTCCGTCTATGCGATATCGGACTGGGTAGAAGCGATCGAGGGCGTGGCGATACTGAAGCTCCTCGACTTTTCCGGAAACGTCTTCTGGTCAGACAGCCGCCGGGTCTCGACGAGCCCGGACTCGAGCGTTTTCTTCTTCGGATCGGGCGTCAAGTTCCTCCTGCGCGGCCGCCCCGCGAACACGGTCGTTTTCTGCGCGGAGCTCTGGGAATCGGACGAGCTCATATCGCGGAATCTCCTCTACTTCGCACCGCCGCGCGAGCTCGACCTTCCGCCGATCGAGGTGGCGCGCCCCGGCGAGAGCAAACCAGGCACGAATCTCTCGGTGCGATCGATCTCTCGCGTCGAGCACGGGTATGCGATCTCTCTCTGCGCCCGGGCTCTCGTCAAGAATCTCTATCTGTCCGTCGAAGGGTATGAAGGCTGCTTCGACAGGAATTTTTTCGATATGCTGCCGGGGAGCTGCGAGACGGTCTTCTTCGTTACGGACGAGGATATCGGCGATTTCGACGCAGCGCTCGGATTGAAGTCCCTCGCGGATACGTATTGAAAGAAGGAGCGACCGATGCGAAGAACCGCCGCCGCGCTGTCCCTCGTTCTCCTGTTCGCCCTGGGCGCATGTTCGATCGAGAAGAAGCCCTCGTACACGAGCTTCGTCGATCCGTTCATCGGGACGGCGGGGCACGGGCACACCTACCCGGGGGCGACGGTGCCGTTCGGAGGCGTGCAGCTCAGCCCCGATACGAGGCTCACGGGGTGGGACGGATGCTCCGGGTACCATTACTCCGACAGCGTCGTGTACGGATTCAGCCATACGCATCTGAGCGGCACGGGGGCCTCCGATTACGGGGACATTCTCTTCATTCCGACAGTCGGCGCCTTTCCGTCCCACCGCGGAGGCGAACGGATTCCCGAAACGGGATCCGGTTCGAGATTCAGCCATAAGGAAGAAGAGGCCGCGCCGGGATACTACCGCGTCAAGCTTGATGAGGGGGGCGTCACGGTCGAGCTCACCGCGACGAAGCGAGCGGGCTTCCACCGGTACACCTTCCCGAAAAGCGAGAGCGCGAACGTCATCATCGACCTCGCTCATCGCGACGAGGTAATCGAATCGCACGCCGAGATTGCGGGCGGCAACGAGATCGTCGGCTTCAGAAGATCGCGGCATTGGGCCGACGATCAGTATGTGTATTTCGCGGCGACGTTCTCGAAGCCCTTCGACGTGGCGGGCGTCGCGACCGACGATACGATCGCCGGCATCGAGGCGTCCGGGAAGAACGTCAAGGCATTCGCGAGCTTCAGAACCGAGGCGAACGAGGCGATTCTCGTGAAGGTCGGCATCTCGGCGGTCGACGTCGAGGGTGCCCGGAGGAATCGCGACGCCGAGATTCCCGGTTGGGATTTCGAAAAGACGCGTCTCGACGCCGACGCGGCGTGGAATGTCGCCCTCGGGAAGATCGACGTGAGGGGAGGCACGAAGGCGCAGCGCGCGACCTTCTACACGGCACTCTATCATTCGATGCTCGCGCCGAATCTCTTCATGGACATCGACGGGAGATACCGCGGAAGAGATCTTCAGATTCATCAGACGGGGGACTTCACGAATTATACCGTGTTCTCGCTCTGGGACACCTACCGGGCCGAGCACCCGCTCTTCACGATAATCGAGCCCGAGCGAACGGTCGATTTCATCGAGACGTTTCTCGCGCAGTACGAGCAGGGGGGGCTGCTCCCCGTGTGGGAGCTCGCCGGGAACGAAACGAACTGCATGATCGGCTACCACGCAGTGCCCGTAATCGTCGACGCGTACATGAAGGGGATCCGCGGCTTCGACGCCGCGAAGGCGTTCGAGGCGATGAAGCACAGCGCGGAGATCGATTTTCGCGGGCTCGCGTTTTACCGCGAGCTCGGATACATCCCCTCGGACAAGGAAGGGGAGTCGGTCTCGAAGACGCTCGAGTACGCGTACGACGATTGGTGCGTCGCGCAGATGGCGAAGGCCCTCGGCGCGGAAGCCGATTACGCGACGTACATCCGCCGCGCGCAGTCGTACAAGAACCTCTTCGATCCCTCGACCGGCCTCATGCGCGCGAAGACGAACGGCGCCTGGTGGACGCCGTTCGATCCGGCCGAGATCAACTTCAACTACACCGAGGCGAACGCGTGGCAGTATAGCTTCTACGTTCCGCAGGACGTGCAGGGGCTCATCGGTCTCATGGGAGGAGAGGAGCGTTTCGCCGCGAAGCTCGATTCGCTTTTCTCGACGAGCCCGAAGACGAGCGGCCTCGATCTCCCCGACGTCTCGGGGCTCATCGGGCAATACGCGCACGGCAACGAGCCGAGCCATCATATGGCGTATCTCTACAGCTTCGCGGGGCGGCCCTGGAAAACGCAGGAGCGCGCGCGGAGCATCATGGACGGGCTCTACCACGACGGCCGCGACGGCCTGTGCGGCAACGAGGACTGCGGGCAGATGTCCGCATGGTACGTGCTGAGCGCGCTCGGATTCTATCCGGTCACGCCCGGCTCGGACGTCTACGTGATCGGGACGCCGCTCTTCCGGGAGGCGTCGATCGACGTCGGCGGCGTGAAGCGTTTCGTCGTCAAGGCGAAGGGAGTCTCACGGAAGAACATCTATATACAATCGGCGACGCTCGACGCGAAGCCTTACGGCAAGGCGTACCTGCGACACGGCGACGTCATGGCCGGCGGCGAGCTCGCGTTCGTCATGGGGGCGGAGCCGAATACCTCCTGGGGCGCCGCGGAGTCCGATCGCCCCGCGAGCGCGATCGCCGACAGTCTCATTCTCCCCGTTCCCTTCATCGCCGCGGGCTCGAGGATATTCAGCGGATCGACCGAGACGGCGCTTTCCTCGATCGTGGACGGCGCCCGAATATATTTTACGCTCGACGGGGGAGCGCCCGGCGCAGCGTCGAGCCTTTACCGCGAACCTCTGCCCTTCACGAAATCGGGAACGTTGAAGGCCGTCGCCATGAAGGAGGGATTTCCGCCGAGCGCCGTGGTGACGGCGGAATTCCGCAAGATCCCGGGCAACAGAAGCATTCGATTGAACACCTCGCCCAGCGCGATGTACCCGGCGGGGGGAACTCTCGCGCTCATCGACGGCCTGCGGGGGCCGCTCGATTTCAAGACGGGGCTCTGGCAGGGCTACGAGGGGGTCGATATCGACGCGATCGTCGATCTGGGGCGCGTGCAGCGCGTTCATCGCGTGACGGCGGGTTTCCTGCAGGACCAAAATTCGTGGCTTTTCCTTCCGGAGATGGTAGAGTATTCTCTCTCGAGCGACGGGAAGGTCTTCGTTCCCGCGGCGAGACTGGCGCCCGGCCTGCCGGCGCAGGAGCAGGGCGCGCGAATCGAGAATTTCGCGTCGGGAGCGATCGGGAAGAGCGCGCGCTATGTGCGCGTTTTCGCGAAGAACATCGGCGTCTGCCCCGCGTGGCACCGGGGCGCGGGGGGGAAGGCCTGGATTTTCGCCGACGAGATCGTCATCGAATGATCGGCGGAATCGCGGAGCGGCCGCCGGGGAATTCATCGCTCGACGACAGGATGGTGCCATGGTTCATTTCGCGTTCCTCGACTGGTTCTGGCTCGTGGCGTTCGTCCTCCTCATGATCGGGAGCGGCGCCCTCTTCTACCGCCTCGGGAAGCGCTCGGAAGCCGATTTCTTCCTCGCGGGACGCGGGCTTCCGTGGTGGCTTCCCGCCTCTTCGGTCTATGCGACGCACACGGCGACCGACACGCCGATGTGGGTGGCGGGCGTCGTGTACAAGCACGGCCTCGCGGGGCTCTGGTACGGATTCTTCGCCGCGTGGTGCGCGATCAGCGCGTTCGTTTCGACAAAGATATTCCGCCGCTCGCTCGCCTACAGCCAGGCCGAATGGCAGACGCTCCGCTACGGCGGCATGCCTGCGGAGCTCCTGCGCGGATGGGTCGCGGGATGGCAGGTGTTTCTCAACATGTTCATCCTCGGCTGGGTCGGGATCGCGATGGGCAAGGTGTGTTATTTCCTCTTCGGCTGGCCGCCGTGGATGGGGCTCACGATCTTCTCGACGCTCTGCGCCGTGTACGTTCTCGCGGCCGGCTATTGGGGCGTCGTGATGGCCGACTTCCAGCAGGGGATCATCGCGTTCGTCGCGATCGCGTTCGTGTCGATCTGGGGAATGCACGCCGCGGGTGGCCCGCACGCGATCGTCGAGAAGCTCCACGAGATGGGCCTCTCCCGCATGCTCAACCCGTTCAGCTTCTCGGGCTTCACGGGGGGAGATTTTCCCGTCGCGTGGTTCATCACGATGCTCTTTATCGGCATACTCGGGGGCCTCGGGATGGCGACGGCGATCGACTGGTTCCCCGAAGCGCAGCGCATCCAGTCGGCGCGGACCGTGAAGGACGCCTCGTGGTGCATCTGGGCGGGGCAGGCGCTCGTCGTCACGAGAAACGCGCTCTGGGGGGCGGCCATTCTCGGGTTCTTCGTGCTGTACCCCGATCTCACGCAGGTCAAGGACTACGAGATGGCGTGGTTCAGGCTCGGCTTCGAGACGCTCCCCGTCGGGATGATCGGATTCTTCTTCGCGGCGATCGTCGCCATACACCTCTCGACGATATCGACGCACCTGAATCTCGGCGCCGTTTATATCACGCGCGATCTCTACCACCATTACATCAATCCGAAGGCCGACCAACGCAGGCTCGTGTGGGTCGGCAGGGTCGGCACGGTCATTCTCCTCGTCGGGTCGTTCATATTCGGCTCGATCATGGAAAACATCACCGAGTGGCTCATCTTCGCCCTCTGGATCATGGCGGCGGGCGTGTGGCTGCCCGGCATTCTCCAGGTGATATGGTGGCGTTTCAACGGGTGGGGCTATCTCACCGCGTGGATATTCAACCTCGTTTTCTCGTGGCTCGTCGTGTGGGTGCTCCCCGCCTTCGGCGTGATCCCGCACCTCAGGGATTATCAGCAGTTCTGGCTGCTCATGTTTCTCGGCGCGGTCGTCTTCATCCCGGTGACGCTCCTCACGAAGGCCGAGAGCATGGACAAGCTCGTGAAATTCTACGTCATGTCGCGGCCGGTCGGATGGTGGGGCCCGGTGCGCAGGGAAGCGGAGCGGCGCGGGCTGCTCTAAAGGCGTTGCCCGGCCCGGCTCGCGGGCCGCATGCGCGAAAGGAACATATGCCCTTCATACGAAGACAATGGACATCGAAGGAAGCGGATGAATGGACACGGGAGGACACGATTACCGTCATCATCTCGCCGATCGTCTACGTCCTCCTGATGGTCGGGACCGCGCTGAGCATGCTTCTCATCCCGGCCGGCTTCGCGATTCTCGCGGCGGGGATCGTCCTCATGCTCGTCATGATCTGGATCATCAATCCGAAACTCTCCTCGGTTTCCGAAGGGTACGAAAAGAAGCAAAAGGGATACATCGAGGAGCTCGAACGCACGATCAAATGGGAGGACTAGCGTGGGCAACGAACTCAAGATGGTGATCGGGATGTCGCTCGCGTACGTGACGTCCTTCGCGGGGCTCCTCCTCGCGTACCATTCCTACCGGAAGCATCATCGGGACGGGAAAGCGGGGAAGTGACATGGGTGGAAAAGCGCTCGGCATAATCTTTCCCGCGGCGGTTTTCGTTTTCTCGTACGCGATAACGTATCTCCTGTACCGGCATTTTTCGAAGAGCCAGGACACGTAGATGAGAATCGTCGTCGCGCTGCCGTTCGCCCCCTGGCCGGTCACGAAGGGCACGGACCGGCTCATTCTCAACCTGCTCGACGGGCTCGCCGCGAACCACGAGGTCACGCTCGTCACGATGGCGCTGAGCAGGGGGGATCTCGCGCGCCTGCGCGAGATGGAAAAGCCGCGCGTCGCGGTTCGCGCGATCCTCGCCCCCCACAGGCGAAGCATATTTCATCGCATCTACCACAAGAAAATGAACATCCTGAAGGCCGTTTTTGCCGGCGTTCCCGCGCAGGTCAGCTACGCCGCGCCCGGGGAGTTTGTGCGCCTCATCGCCGATACGGCGCGGGAGTGGAAGGCGGATCTCGTTCTCGCGTCGTACTGGCACCTGTACCGTCTGCCTGAGCTCGTGAAGGATTCGAAGCTCGTGCTCGTCACGCACGATCTCGATTTTCTCGTGAATCCGGCGAGGCTGGCTGCGACGAGCGGCGCCTCGCGATTCTTCGCCGCGAGACGCCTCAAGGCGCTCGAGCGGATCGAGCGAAAGGCCTACGAAGCCTACGACACGATCCTCACGGTCACCCCCTCGGACGCGGAGACGCTCGGGCGGCACGCTCTCGCCGCTGGAAAACCGGTCTATGCCCTGCCGCTCGCGCTCGACCTCGGCGAGTTCAACCCCGTGCCGTACAAGCGCGAACGAAACAGGATCCTCTTCATAGGCGCCTTCCATTCCGATTTCAACCGCGACGCCCTTCGATTCTTCGCGAGCGAGGTTTTCCCCGTCGTGCGGTTGAGGAATCCGGATGCGCGCCTCGAGATCGTCGGGCACGGCGGGGGCGAGAGCCTCCGCGCCGCGGCGGGCCCGGGCGTCTCGTTCGCCGGCGGGGTCGAGGACATCAGGCCGTACCTGGGTTCATGCTCGGTGATGGTGCTCCCGCTCAGGTTCTGCGGGGGGGTGCGCATCCGTATGATGGAGGCGGCCGCAATGGGGACGCCCGTCGTGAGCACTCCCGCAGGCGTCGCAGGCATGGGGCTCGAGGCGGGAAACGATTATCTCGAAGGCCAGACGGGCGCCGAAATCGCGCTTGCCATTCTTCATCTGCTCCGTGAGGACGGCGAGGCGCGCCGCGTCGGGGCGGGTGCGCGCCGGTGGGCGGAGGAGAACATTTCGATGGAGAGCTACCCCGCGCGCCTCGATGCGCTCTTCGAGAAAATATTCAAGCACGGCAGGGACTTCGACGCCGCCGGGAAGACCTGATCCGCGGGAGGCGCGATGGCGCGTTTTGCGCATGGAATTGCGTAATCATCTGAAACGTCTCGAGTATGGCTGCCGCTGGCTATGGATAGGCCTTGCGACGACCGCGAGCGTCGGCGGCGCGGAGGCGTGCGCTCTCTTTGCGCCGCGCCGCGCCAGGCCGGATCTATACTTTCGATTCGCGCGCCGCTGGGGGAAGCTGTTTCTGCTCGGCAGCCGCTGCACGCTCGAAGGCGCGAAGCATATACCGAGCGATCGGGCCGTCATCCTCGCCTCGAATCATCAGAGCGCCTTCGACATTCCGCTCTTTCATGCCCTCATGCCGGTGAGCTTCCGCTGGGTGAGCAAGAGGGCCTTTTTTTCATGGCCCTTTATTGGACGGGCCCTGAAGAATATGCAAGCGATTGGCGTGGTTCACGGAAGTCGCAGCGAGATTCGCGGAGCCTGGCAGGAGGCGGTGGAGGCGCTGAAGACGGGGCACGATCTCGTTATCTTTCCGGAAGGCACGTGGGGTGATCGCGAGGGGAGAATGCTGCCGTTTCAGAAAGGGGTCATCAGGATCGCGCGCGAGGCGAACGTCCCGGTCGTCCCGATCACTATCGCCGGGAGCAATCGGGTGAACCCGCCGCGAACGAAGGAGATTCACCCCGGCACGATCAGAATGACCATCCACCCGCCCATGGGGCCGGCTACGTGGGAGGGCATATCCGACGAGGCCTGGCTTGCGAGGCTTCGCGACACAATTGCCTCGGCACTCTAGGGGGGCACTTATAGCGGGTGGCGGCGATGGGGTCCCCGCATCTCGACTAGCGGGTGGCACCGATGGGGCCCCCGTCCGCTGCGCAGCGAGCCCTGCGAGCGAGCACGGGCGGGGTGCAATCGGTGACAGGACCCGCGTATCGCGCGAGCACGTGCGGGGTGCAATCGCCGACAGGACCCGCGTCAACCGCTACCGTGCGTTCCTGAGCGGCGCCCGGATCAGCAGGAATCCGATGATGCCGATGCAGACCAGGCTCGGCACGTACGACGGCGACTCGAACATATGAAACAGCTTGATCTCGGCGAACGCGAGCCCCGCGAATAGAAGGCCGAGGAGCGCTTCCCCGGCGATCAGGCCGGAGGCGAGCAGCACGCCGACGTTTCCCATCTTTTCCCTGGCGCCGGCTTCCATCTTCCGCTTTTCTGCGAACCGGTCGAGCAATCCCTTCATCAGTCCGCCGACAAAAATGGCGAAGCTCGTGTCGATCGGCAGATACATCCCGACGGCGATAGCATCGGGCTCTTCACCTGCATCATGATGAACGCGGCCCCCATGAGCATCCCGGCGATGATGAGGATGAATTCGGTCTTCGCCTCGACGATCCCGCGGGCGACCACCGCCATGAGGCTCGCCTGCGGCGCGGGGAACTTCTCGCCGCCGAAGCCGGCGCGCGTGCCGAGAATGTCGTTCTGCCGCTCGGGAGCGGCCTGCTTGACCTCGTCGAGCGTGTAAGCCGTTCCCGCGAGCGCGGGATCCTGTCCCCGGTATTCGATCGAAACGACGCCGCTCGCTTCGAGACGCTCGATCTCGTTTCCGACGACCTGTTTGACGTCCGCCAGGTGGTAGAGCGAGATGAAGAGGAACATGACGACCGCTGCCGCGGTCACGCCGAAGATGTCACCAACCTGCATCCGCCACGGCGTGCAGCCGAGGATATGCCCCGCCTTGAGGTCCTGCATCATCTCTCCGGCGACCGAGACGCTCGTGCAGGTGAACGCGGCCACGCCGAGCACCGCGGCCATCGCCCCAATCCCTTTCATCCCCATGGCCACCATGAGAAACGCCGCCACGATGAGCACCGACACGGTGAGGCCGCTCGTCGGGTTGTTGCTCACGCCGATGATGCCGACGAGATATCCCGAGACGGCGGCGAATACGAAGCCGAGGAACAGCATCACGACAGCCGCGACCGCCGCGGGCACGAGGCTGTGCGTGAAATAATTGAAGATGAACAGCATCGCCACCGCGATGAAACCTATGACGAGGAGCGACCAGCGGATGTTGATGTCTTTGTCGGTGCGCGAGATCGCGGTGTCGTCCGCGGCGGACTTCTTCATGTAGGAAAACGACCGGGCGATTCCCGTGAAGAGGCTGTTCCGCATCTTGTACAGCGTGTAGAAGGCGCCGACAAGCATCCCGCCGATGGCGATGTAGCGGACGTAATTCTTCCATACCATCGTCAGTTCCGACGACCAGTTCGTCACCGCTCCGGGATCGTCGCGGTGAATGAAGTACGCAATCATCGGCGTCAGCAGGCCCCACGCGAGCACGCCTCCGCTGAAGTTGATCGCGCCGAGCTTCGGGCCGATGATATAGCCGACGCCGAAGTACGCCGGGTTCATCCCCGGCGCCCGAAGCAGCAGAACGCCTTTGGAGAGCGACACGATCTTCTGCCATCCGGCGGCGATGAACTTGAACTCCACGAGAGCGCTGAAGAGAGCGCCGACTCCCATGCCCATGAACAGGAAGCGCGAATTCTGCACGCCGCTCTGTCCCGATTTGTGGATCTCCGCCGCCGCGATCGATTCGGGGAACGGAAGCTCGGTATCCTCGACGAGCACCCGGCGCAGGATCGTCACGTACATGATGCCGAGGATGCCGGCGAAGACCAGCATGACGGTCGACAGGATGTAGTGCTCGAGCGAAAAGAACGGATTCCAGATCGCGGCGATGGAGAATGCCGGCAGCGTGAAGATCGCGCCGGTGGCGACGTTTCCGCCGATCGAGCCGACCGTTCGCGCGGCGTTCTCCTCGAGGAGCGTCCCCTTCATGGTTTTGAGCACGGCCATGCCGATGACGGCGGTCGTGTACGTGGCGGCGATCGTCATGCCCGCCCGCAATCCGAGGTATGCGTTGGCGGCCCCCATCATCACCGCCATCAGGACTCCGAGGAACACCGCCCGGAACGTGAACTCCGCCATTTTCGTCTCCGCCGGAACGAACGGACCGGATTTCTTCGGTTCAGTCATGACGCACCGCTTTCATCGCGAAAGGTGAATTGCGCGCTTCCGAAAGACGTCGACACCGGCCGGAGCTTAAGAGAGCCGCGGCATTCTGTCAAGTCGCGCGCGGGGCCGGCCGCGCTTCGCGCGTCAATGCCGGCTTGTTTTTCCGGTCCCCGCTGCATATAATTGTGAGAGGTTTGTTCGGCGACGCCGCGTGTGCGGGCGCCGCCGGCATAAGGGAGAGATTTATTGAGAAAGAATACCCTCATCATCCTCGCGGCCTGCATGCTCGCCGCATGCCCGATCCGCGAATCGGTCGCGCAGACCCGGCCCGCGTCGTCTGTCATCCGCACGAGGCTCACCAAGGAAATCACGCAAACGGCGTTGGTCGAGCGGGGCGTCGAAATCCTGCACGTCTATTCGGACGGTCGCGTGGATCTCGCCGTCACGGACGAGCAGCTCGCCTGGATCGGATCCCGGGGCGCCCTCGTTTCCGTTCTCGAGAGGATCGATCTCGCGGCCCCGTCGGCGCTCGACGAGAACCTCGGACAATACCATACCTACGCTGAAATGAACGCGCTCCTCGACTCCCTCGCGCTCGCCAACCCTTCGCGCGCGCGTATCGACACGATCGGTATGAGCCTCCTTGGGCGCCCCATCCGGGCGATCGAGATATCGGACAACGCGGGCGTGGACGAGGGGGAGCCGGAAGTTCTCATCATGGGCGCCCACCACTCGCGGGAGATCATGTCGGTCGAAGTGCCGCTCCTTTTCGCGAAATATCTCCTCGCGAATTACGGGACCGACCCCGTCGTGACCGGTCTCGTCGATACGCGCGCCGTCTGGATCGTCCCCATGGTCAACGTCGACGGGCATGTCTACGTCGAGCAGAATCACGACGGCTCTTCGGTCAACTGGTGGAACAAGAACCGCAGGCCGAACGGCGACGGAAGCTACGGCGTCGATCCGAACAGGAACTACGGCTACAACTGGGGATACGACGACGAAGGGAGCTCGCCCGATACCGAAAGCTGGCAGTATCGCGGCACCGGTCCCTTCAGCGAGCGCGAAACGCAGGCGGTGAGGAATCTTTGCAGGGGGCGGCATTTCATTATCAGTCTTTCGTACCATTCCTACGGCGAGCAGATACTGTTCCCCTGGGGATATGAGCCGATCAATACTCCCGACAACGATCTCTTTTTCGCGATCGGGGATTCTCTCAAGCAGGGGAACGGCTACGAAGTCGGCAACTCAGCGTCGGGGGCGATTTATCTGACGAACGGCGACAGCGACGACTGGCTTTACGGGGATACCCAAACGAAGAACAAAGTCTTCGGGTTCACTATCGAGCTCAATTCGTACGAGGAGGGGGAGTACTCTCCTCCCGAGAACCTGATCCAGCCGACGTTCGAGAAGATGCTCGACCTGAATCTGGCGGCCCTCAGGGTCGCCGCCGACCCGCGCCTCCACGAGGGTCCGTGGCCCCCGGCGATGAACCCCGTCGCCTCGAACGATCCGCCCGCGTACGATATCAGCTGGTCGGGAGTCGATCCGCAGGATCCGCACCCTCCCGTTTTGTACGAGCTCACCGAGATCAAAAATCTCGAGGGCGCGGTCGATTCCGTCGAGGCACCCGACGCGCTCTGGACGGCGAACGGCTTCGCCCTGTCAAGCGCCCGGGCGTATGCCGGCTCGAGCAGCTTCTACTCGGGGCGCGGCGTCAATCTGGTGTGCTCGCTGGGCATGGCGAACATCTATCCCGCCTGGCTGCCGCAGACGCTCTCGTGCCGTCTCTGGTACGCTATCGAAGAGGGCTGGGATTACGCGTATCTCGAGGGAAGCCTCGACGACGGGGTCACATGGGTCACCCTCCCCGGCAACCGCACGACGAATCTCGACCCGAACGGGGCCAACCGCGGGAACGGGATCACGGGCTCCTCGGGAGGGTGGGTCGGCGCGACGTTCGATCTCTCGAGCCTCGTTACGGGCGGGTCGGGCTTCGTTCTCCTGCGCTTCCTCTATCATACCGACGGTACGACAAACGGCGAGGGCATCTACGTCGATCTCGTGAATCCCGTCACGCGCTGCGAGCGAAGCTCCGTGATCGCTTCGAATCTCGGCTCGACGTCGTTCCACTGCTGGCCCGACGAGGTCGGGAGCTTTGTCTATTACGTGCGGGCCTTCGACGCGATGGCGAACGCGAGCGCCCGGAGCGATCTCGCCGTGTGGCAGGTCGACGCGATTGCGGACTCGACGCCGCTTCCCCTTGTATCGCGCCTCGAGCAGAACTACCCGAATCCCTTCAATCCCTCGACGACGCTTCGGTTCACTGTCGGCTCCTCGGACGCGCGGCGGGGAGGCAGAGCATCCGTGCTTCTTGCGATCTACGACGTATCGGGGCGAACGGTCGTCGTCGTCAAACGCGCCGAAATGTCCCCCGGAGCATATGCGATCCCCTGGAACGGTCTCGACGCTCGGGGGAGGCCCGTCGCGAGCGGCATATACTTTGCGGAGCTTCGGCTCGGAGACGCGAGTTTCGTACGAAAAATTGTTCTCATGAGATAATCCGACGGTCACCCGGCGAACCGTGCGCCCTGTTATGGCGGATGTAAACAAAATACCCTTGCTCCTCTATCACGACTTCTTCGCCCCGAACGAAGTTCCGTTGAACAATTTCGCCGTGGCGCGCGAGGACTTTGCGGAGCAGATGAACTACCTCTCGGCTAACGGATTCGAAGGAATCTCCCTCGAAAGGCTCGCGGCGGATCTCGCGGCACCGAAGAAAACGGATGGCGAGCTCGCCGCTTCCCGGAGAAAGGCCGTGCTGACCTTCGATGACGACGACATCAGCCATCACGAATTCGTTCTGCCCCTCCTGCGGAAGATCGGCTTCACGGCGACGTTTTTCATCACGGTGAAGGACGTCGGCGCGGATCGCCAGATGGACTGGGGCATGGTCCGCGACCTCGTCGCGAGCGGCATGGAGGTCGGCTCGCACGGTCTCATCCACACGTTTCTTCCGGCGCGCGACGATCGAACCCTCTCCGACGAGATGGTCATGTCGAAACGGATCCTCGAGAAGAGCACGGGGAAGCGCGTCGATTCCCTGTCGGTGCCGCACGGATTCTACGACAAGCGCGTCGTGAACGCCGCGCGGAACGCGGGGTTCGCCGCCGTGTGCGTGTCAGACGCGGGGTACAACGATTTTTCCGGACCGGTTCCGTTCGTGCTCAAGCGTTTCACGATGAGACAAAACTACGATATCCGCTCTTTCCGCTCGATCGTCGAGGGGCATCCGGCGATATCGATCGCCGCCGCCGAACGCCTCCGCGCGGGATTGCGCACCTTTCTCGGCTATCGGATCTATGATAGTATCAGAAGCCTGAGATACGGGGCGAAAAGGCCGCAGAGGGGATGACCGGCGGAGAACCCATATGACGATTCTTTTCTTTATCAGTCTCGGGGTCATTCTGTACACGTACTTCGGCTATCCGGTTCTCCTCATGGCCTGGAAGCTCGTCGCCGGCAAACCCGTGGCGAAACAGGACATTCTCCCGACGGTGTCGGTGCTCGTTTCCGTCCATAACGAGGAACCGCATATCGAGCGGAGAATCGAGAATCTCCTCGAGGCGGATTATCCGCGCGATCGTATGGAGATCCTCATCGGCTGCGATGGGTGCACGGATGGGACCGTCCGGATCGTCGAGCGGCTCGCGGAAACGCTCGCGATTCGTTTCAGGGTTTCGCCCGAGAGGATCGGCAAGCCCGCCATGCTCAACGGGCTCGCGCGGGAGGCGGGAGGGAAGATCTTCGTCTTCGCGGACGCGCGCCAGCGTTTCGCTCCCGCGGCGATACGGGAGCTCGTTCGCTGCTTCGGGGACGAGCGGGTCGGGTGTGTGAGCGGCGAGCTGGTCATCGAGGAGCGGGGATCCGGCGCCGGGCGCGGGGTCGGGCTCTACTGGAAATATGAAGTGTGGCTCCGCAAGATGGAAAGCGGCATAGGATCGATGCTCGGGGCGACCGGCGCGATCTACGCGCTGCGCAGGGAGTTCTTCCGCGACGCGCCGGCCGACGTGCTCCTCGACGACGTCTACACGCCGATGAACGCGATCATGGCCGGGAAGAGGAGCGTGCTCGAGCCCGCCGCGCGCGCTTTCGACACGGCGTCCGCGAGCGTGGAAAAGGAGTTCAATCGCAAGGTCCGCACCCTCGTCGGCAACTTCCAGATCTTTTCCCTCTTCCGATCGGCCTTCAATCCTTTCCGGAGCTCGATCGCGTGGCAGCTCTTCTCTCACAAGCTCCTGAGGCTCACGCTCTCGTATTTTCTCGTCCTCTTCTTTATTCTGAGCGCCTTCCTCGCCGGGCGCGGGCTCCCGTATCTTCTCTCGCTCGTCGCGCAGGTTCTATTCTACGGCGCGGCGTGCGCGGGGTTCGTTCTCGAGAGATTTCATGCGAAGCTCCGGGGCGTGTTCCGGGCGGTCTACGTTCCATACGAGTTCTGCGTTCTCAACGCCGCGGCGGTCGTGGCCCTGTACCGGTATCTGTCGGGCGGCATGGACGTGAAGTGGCGGAAGTAGAATAGTGAGCGGCGGCGACAGGAGAGGATCATGAACGAACGAACTGCGGCGATAGCGCGATCCGCGATGGAGTACGCGGTCCCGCTCGGCGTGTTCCTCGCGATCGTCGTCTGCGGATTCATCGTCCGGGGCGTCGTCATTCGCAGGCTTACCGCCTGGTCGAAGCGGACGGCGTCGCGGCTCGACGACATCATTATCTCGTCCATCCGCGCGCCGATGATGATCTGGTTCGTCATGCTCGGTATCTACGCGGCGCTCGAAATCTCGACCGTTCCCGAGAGCGTCGTCGGCGCGATCGACAAGACCCTTCTCGTGCTTGTTGTCTTCTCCGTCACGCTCGCTCTCGCCAACCTCGTCGGCCGGCTCATCGGCTCCTACGGCGCGAGGGATGACGGGGCCCGCTCCGTGACGTCGCTGACGCAAAACGTGGCGCGCGTCGTCGTTTTCATCGTCGGCATTCTCGTCATTCTGAACGCTCTCGGCATATCGATCACGCCGATGCTCGCGACGCTCGGCGTCGGCGGGCTCGCCGTGGCGCTGGCGCTCCAGGACACGCTCGCGAACCTCTTCGCGGGGATCCACATCAACCTCGCGCGGCAGATCCGGGTCGGAGACTTCGTTCGTCTCGAATCGGGGGAAGAAGGATACGTCGAGGACGTCGGGTGGCGGTTGACGCGAATCCGGCTGCTGGCGAACAACGTCGTCCTCGTTCCGAACGACAAGCTCGCGAAATCGATCGTGACGAACTACCACCTCCCGTCGCGGGATCTCGCCGTTCTCGTCAAGATCGGCGTCCACTACCGGAGCGATCTCGAACGCGTCGAGGCGGTCGTCGCGGACGTGGCGCGCGAGGTGATGCGGGAAGTGGAGGGGGCCGTTCCGGAGTTCGAGCCGCTCGTCAGGTACAACGAGTTCGGCGAATCGAGCGTCAATTTCACGGCGATTCTGCGGGCGCGCGAATTCTCAGACCAGTTCCTCGTGAGGCACGAGTTCATCAAGCGGCTCGGAGCCCGATTCGCGAAAGAAGGGATCGTCATTCCGCATCCGATCCGCGCGATCAATTATGAACAGGAAAAGAGGGAATAGCCGCGGGCGTCGCGCCGCGGAGAACGCCGCGTGATGACCGGGGCCCTCGCATTCGGACGGGGATAATGCAAGGGAAGCCGACGATCGGCTTCCCTTGTTTTCATTATCAGCACAGGAGCCTGCCACTCAGTGCCGATGGTTTTCCCGGGCGGGTGCTAGAAGCCGCGCCTGGGGCCGCCGCCGCTGCCGCCGCGGCGCGGGCCGTCGGTGCGGGGGCGAGCTTCGTTGACGTTGAGCGTGCGGCCCATGAAATCCTTGCCGTTCATGCCCTCGATCGCCTTCTTGGCTTCGGCGTCGTTGGACATTTCGATGAACCCGAATCCCTTCGGACGGCCGGTGTCCCTGTCCATGATGATCGTCACGGAATCGACGGCGCCGAAAGCCTCGAACGCTTTCCGGAGCTCGGTCTCGCTCGAATCGAAAGACATGTTGCCCACATAAAGCTTCATGCTGACCTCCTATCGGTCAAAAATTCCCGTCGCAGATTTTGTTGGAAAGGAATCTCGTAAGACCCGAATAGAGAGGATCAACCTGGCAGGCTCCGTCTATCGTCTTTAACTGGATTCCCAACATTAACTCCAACTCTGTCCGACATGCATAATTATGGGGCTATTCGGGATAAATGCAAGCACAAAATGATGCGGCGATCGTCTGCCCCTGCCGCCCCGTTTGCCGGCGGCCGGCGGCTATTTCCGGAGCGTCCTCTTCATTCTCGTCCAGAAGATGGCGAAATCCTGGTATAAACCGTCGGGGAGACGCTCGGCTATCTTCAACGGCAGCTCCCAGAGCGCTTTCGGCAGCCGTTTGAACCGGAAGGGTTCGTCCGCGACGACGAGGCTGTTGGCGGCGTAGAGCCCGGCTCTCAGGGAGCCGACGTCGAGAGTCAGGCGCGATGAGCCATCCCCCTTCTTCGTTCCTATGAAATACAGGTCTTTCGACACTCTGTTGCTGAAGAACGCATGAGCCTGGAACTTTTCTCTCAGGTCCAGCCGCCGCTCGAAATCGGGCCTGTTCAGATTCCTGTAATAGTTCCAGCCGAGAGACGTGGTGCCCGGCGACTCCTCGGGAGAGCTCCGGGCCGTGCCGTGTTCCCGACGGCCCCTCGATGCGCACGTGACGATGACGACGCCCCCGGCTTTCGTCATTCGATACATGTTGGCGAACGTTTCGAGCCACCGCGGATTGTGCTCGAAGCACTCGCAGCAAATCGTCAGATCGAAGCTCCCGTCAGGGAAGGCGACCTCGTGCCCCGAACCCACCACGTCGACGTCTTTGCCTTCGCTCAGGTCGACGCCGACGTACTCGCTGCCGAGGAAGTACGGCCTGACCGACCCGTTCACGTTGTGCGAACCGATTTCCAGCACCGAGAGCCCGGTCCAGCCGCGGGCCAGGTGCGACGACGCGATTTCCACGAATCGGAGCTGCTGATAATGCGCCATGTGATCGAACCCTCTTGGGAAGAATACGTACCCGGCCGCCGGGTCTTCGATCGACTCGACGGCCGGGTCGCGGGTCAAATTCGCTCGCTCAGAGAGCCGCTTCCTACCTGAGAAGAACCATCTTCTTCGTCTCGATCCGGTCGCCGGCGGTCAACCGGTAGAAGTAGATTCCCGAGCTCAATCCGCGCGCGACGAACGGCACCGAATGCTCCCCGGATTCCAGCTGGCGATCCACGAGGGTCGCGATCCGCGCGCCCGCCGCGCTGAAGACCTCGAGCCTGACGTAAGAAGGCTCGGCCAGGTTGAAGGTGATCGTCGTGCTCGGATTGAACGGGTTGGGATAGTTCTGCGACAGCGAGAACAGGCTCGGCGTCACCGGATCCTTCGCCGCACCTTCGATCTCGGCAATCGATCCGACGACGCTCGTCGTGCCGCGGAATACGATATCGTCGATGAAGACGTCGTCGTCGTTGCCGCTCGCGTCGCACATGAACCGGATCTTGGCGTTCGTCGGGAAGGCGTACGAGCTCCTCGGAATCGTCACCACCATGTGGTAGTCGGCGCCGTTGCTGAAGTGCGTGCCCCTCGCGTACGTCGCCACGGTCCGCCAGGCGGAGCCGTCGTAGTACTGCACCCAGAAATCCTCTCCCGATTCCATGCTCACGGCGTAGAACCAGAAGTCGATCTGGAGGGTGTTGTAGCTCGACACGTTCCTGCCGGTCGTCGTGTAGAAGGACGAAGCGGTGCCGCCGTTGTCCTGGATGTCGGCGGAGTAGTATCCCGCGTGGGCGTAGGTGGAGCTATAGTACCGCGACATGTCGACGCCGCCGTCGGTGTAGCTGCCCATGCCGGATTCGAAGTTGTCGGAAGTGATCGTGGTCCAGGTGGGGGCCGACGAGACCGTGATGTAGTTGGTTTTCGTCTCGGGGTCCGAGCCGCAGCCGTTCGCGGCTGTCAGCGTCACGGAGTACGTCCCGGCCGCCGAGTAGATATGCGACGGGTTCTTCGCGGTCGACGTGCCGCCGTCGCCGAAGGTCCAGCTCCACGAAGTGGGGGAGTTCGTCGACTGATCGGTGAAGTTCACGGTGAGCGGCATGCTGCCGGACGTGGGCGAGCCGACGAAGGCCGCCACCGGCGCGGCGCATGCGTTCACGGTGATGTAATTCGTCTTCGTCTCTCCGTCGGAGCCGGCCGCGTTCGTCGCCGTGAGCGTCACCGTGTAGGTGCCCGTCACGGTGTATGCATGGCTCGGATTCTGCGCGGTCGACGTGCCGCCGTCGCCGAAGACCCAGCTCCAGCTCGTCGGAGCGCCCGAGGATTGATCGGTGAAGTTCACCGTGAGCGGCACCGTGCCGCTCGTCGGCGAGCCGGTGAAAGCCGCGACGGGAGCGACCGGACCGCCTCCGCCCACGGCGGCCGCGGCGTCGACCATGCCGTATCCGCTGTAGCGATCCCAGCCTGCGCCCGCTTCGGCGTTCACGATGTCGATCGCCGTGTTCACGAGCTGCGTGCGGATCTGGGCGTTCGTCCAGGTCGGATTGGCCGATTTGATCAGGGCGCAGACGCCCGCGGCGTATGGGGTCGCGCACGACGTGCCGTTGAAGAAGGGCTCGTAATCGCCCGAGCGGTACCCGCCGCTGCCGGCGATATCCGTCGTCGGGAGGATCGTCGGGGCGATGATGTCCACGGCGCCCGCGCCGTTCGCGGTCGTCGTGCCGTAGTTGGAGCCCCACCAGCGCTCGCCGTCGCAGGTGTAGCCGCGCGGATCGGTGGAGACGCCGGGATTGCACTCGGAGCTCAGGCTGCTGCTCCGCTTGCGGTCGCCGCATGGGGAAGCGGCGCCGACGCCGATAACGTTCGCGTTGATCGCCGGATAGCTGATGGTGGTTTTGTTCTCGTTTCCGGTCGCGGCGAGGATGACGCAGCCGGCGTTGTACGCGTAGAGAATCGCCGTGTCGGTCGCGGGGTCGCTCGAGATCGCCGCGCCGAGGCTCATGCTGATGATGTGGGCGCCGTTGTCCGCGGCGTAGTACAGCGCGTTCTGGATCGCCGAGAAGTACATGCTGCCCGCGCTGTTCGCGACTTTGAGGGGCATCACCTTGCAGCCGGGAGCAATGCCGCAGGCGCCGAGGCCGTTGTTGGCCTTGGCCGCCGCGACGCCCGAGCAGCAGGTGCCGTGGCCGCCGCCCGAGGAGTTGTCGTCGGGATTGGCGTCGTTGTCGCCGAAGTCATAGCCGGTGACGAGGGTCAGGTCCGGATGGTCGATATCGGCGCCCGAGTCTATGATGGCGATGATCACGGACGCGCTTCCGAAGCCCTGGGCTCCGTTCCATGCGGCTTCGGCGTTGGCGTCGAAGCCGGGCGTGCCGACCGTCGTCGAGAGCGTGTGGTCGTAAGTCCCGCCCCAGTCGAGGCCCGGGAGCTGGGCGGTGTTGTTGTGCCCCCAGGAATCGTCGTACATGGGATCGGTGGGGATGACCGCGGGGAAGGCGAGATAATCGGGCTGCGCCGATTCCACGCTCGGATCGGCCGCGTAGCGCGAGACCGCTTCCATGACGTCCGATCCGTCCTTCAACTCCAGCATGTACCAGCGCTCGACGCCGAGCCGGGCGGCCTCTGCCTTGTTTCTCAGCTCGACGTACGGGCGCGAAATCCGCGCGACGCCGAGCTCGATGCCGAGAGCGTCCACCGTGGCGATACCGGTTGTCGCGCTGGGCACCTCCGTCCCTTTCTTAAGGCCGACCGTCAATCGGGAGCTCTGAAGGCTCGCTTCCTTGAATTTGACGAGGATTCTGGCGGGGGCATACTGCTGAACGTTCTCGCCCGCCGTGACGAAACCTTTCTGCACGGGTGCGAATCCGAACTCGTCCGTCGGCATCGCCGCTGCGCTCAGAAGGGGAAGCAGAGCGAACAACAGGCAGATGGACGCTATGAACGACTTGCTCTTCATTGCCACTCCTTACGGTTTGCGTCGCCTGCCCGGATAGTGCTGCCCGAGCTGAATACGTATATCCGGACATTCGACAGGTGGGGTCTCGGACCGTTCGGGCGGTCAACGGTAACTCGGGACTGTCGGAAGGAACCTCCTTTCATCGAGAGTGATGCGAGACCGGAAATATCATAGTCCGGGTCGAATATCGGGGAAACGTCCGTCCCTCGAGAGGATTCGAATGAGTCCGCTCGATCGAGAGCTGCACGCGGCGAGAATCAGTGAATCCGAGCCTGTCATGAGCGAGTGAGTACATGGATGATAGCACGGCGACGATCCGCTTTTGCAAGAGAAAAATCTGCAATTTGATCGGCGCGAAGGGCGATCCCGGTTTGGGTGCGGGAGGGAAAGCGAATGGTGCGGATCGTCCAGTTTTGACGACTACGTAATCGATATTTGACAACCGAGGCAGGTCGACTTGCCTCGGGAAATGATTCGATTGTCGCATGGAATGATTTCTCGGTATCGAATCGGTTATTGATCGAGCGAATCTATGCGTGCCCCAGGTCGGGGGGCGCCGGTTCCATGTGTTGGATCGTGCGGCATTTCGTGCACGGGACTGCCGAGCTTCGACTCGTCGTCGCTGATTCTGCGGATGAGATCGAATGCGTAATAAAGCGCACGTTCCATTCCGTCCCAATTTATTGAAGAGAGCGAATCTCTCGCGTGGACGTCCCCGTGATAGCCTTCAAAAAGCCAAAATATCGGAATATCCGCCATTATGAAGCTGTCCGAATCGCTGCCGCCGATCCGTTGTTCTGATTCGACGACGAGTCCCCGGCTGTCGAGAGTCGATGCGATCTCTTCCCATTCGCCTTCCGGCTGCACATTGCCGACGATGAGCGTATCGCCGCGAATCCTTCCGATCACGTCGAAATTCACCATCGCCTTGATTGCGCCGACACGCGGGGGGATGTCGTTCAGGAAACGCTTGGAGCCGACGAGCCCCATCTCCTCGAGACCGAAGGCGGCGAAGAGGAGGCTGCAGTCGAAGGCACCGCGTTCGCCGCAGAGACGGGCGATCTCGAGCATTTCTGATACGCCCGACGCGTTGTCGTTATAGGTCGGGCCGTCATAATGAGCCCCGATCACGATCGTCCGGGTCGTATCGCGCCCTTCGAGCAGGCCCAGAATATTGCTTGCGTCTGCGTAGGTGCGATCGAGCTCGATATTCATCGAGACCTCGACCGCGGGAACGACGAACGCGCGTGACGACGATGCGGTTTCGAGGTCCCGTTCGACGGTCGCGACGTCGATGCCCGCGCTCTCCAATAGGCGCGTCAGGGCATCGTGCGTGATTCGCAGAACGGGT
>JBFYZM010000194.1:0-9469 GCA_041309505.1 Candidatus Krumholzibacteriota bacterium | reverse complement strand
TCGGCGGGGGAATCGCGGCGGATCCGGCGGGGGGCCCCGCGGTCTATATGCACGTGAAGTGCGCCTATATCGGACCCGCGCCTCTGAAACCGGCGCTCTTCGGCCCGGCGCTCGCCGGGGGCTACGGTAGCTACAAGAGCGACGACGGCGTCTGGACGATAATCCAATGCGACACCGCGCGGACCGCCGGGGGCATTCAGCGCGACAGGTACATGGCCGATCTGAACGACGCCCTCTTCACGAGAGGGTACATGATCGAGTACTACTTCACGGCCCGCGACGTCGCGGGGGAGGAGTCGGCGCTGCCGCGCTGGGCGAGGTCGGGCGGACCGTACTTCGAGTTCACCTGCCTGCCGACCAAGAACAGCGATCTTCTCTACGTCGACGACTTCGACGGGCGCGGATCGTTCGTCGGGCTGGCCGAGCTCTATTGGATGGCGACATTCAGGCACGTCATGCCCATGCCCAACGGCAACGTCGACAAGTATGATGTGAACGCTCCATCCTCCGGAGCCTCCAACGGGCCGGGAAGCCGCGCGAAGACAAAGCAGCTCATAGACTGGTACAACATTATCGTGTGGGACAGCGGCGACCTCGAGACCGTCACGATCAGCGACGGCACGATGAACAGCGACAAGTCGAACGACTGCCAGATGCTTATCAACTGGCTCGAGCAGTCCGAGCACCGGTGCGGTCTCTGGGTCTGCGGCAACGATATCGCCTCCGATCTGGACGGCCTCGCGTCGACCCCGGCGCTCACCCTCATGAGCACCTGGTGCGGCGTCGACTTTCTCGCGACGAGCTATTTCGACGTCAGCGGCGGGTCAACAAGCTACGGCACCGTAACGCCGCTCATTACGGGCGCCGCCGACGCGGGCATCTTCGTGCATGCCGGTATTCCCGACAAGTTTTACGCGTATGGCGGCTGTCCCGGTGTCAACCGGTTCGACGTGCTCGAAAAGACCGTATACGGCACATACGCTCTCAGCTATCCCGTGTACAACTCGGTGAGCCGCTATGCGGCCATCGCGTCAACGCAGTTGAATCCGGGCGGATATAACGTGAATACGATGTGGTTCGGCTTCAGCTGGCAGTATGTCCGCGACGACAAGCTCAGCGCGCCGATCGATCGTTTCGAGATCGCGCGCGACGTGATGAATTTCATGCAGGTCAGCTGCAACGTCGACATCACTCAGGCCGGCACGCCGAAGACGTACCGGCTCGCGCAGAACTTCCCGAATCCCTTCAATCCCTCGACGACGATCAGGTTCGACATGAAGGCGAAGGGGCCCGTGACGATCAGGATCTACGACGTCGCGGGGCGGCTCGTGCGCGCCCTCGTCGACGAGGTCCGAGACGCGGGATCGCATGCGGCCGTGTGGGACGGCCGGAACGGCACCGGCGCGGAGGTCGCGAGCGGGATCTATTTCTATAAAATGGAGACGGCGGGATTCCTCGCGACGCGAAAGCTCGTGCTGCTCCGATAGAAATTTCGTCGCCGCGGCGCCGTGAATGGATGCTTGCCTCGGTCCAGCACACAGTGTAATCTCCGATCATGTTCATTCCCTGAATTCCAGGAGGAGGCTATCCGTGTCTAAAGTATCTCAAAAGGATTTTTCAAAGGCGCTTCAAATCGGCCGTCCGCCGAACGTCGTGAAGCTCTTTCCGAACTCGCGGGCCCTTCTCGTCAGCGGCAAGGCCGTCGACCGCGCGCTGATATCCAAAGGGAAGGCCATGACGATCGCGGCCAACGCGCGCAGCACCTTCGTGATCCGCGGCGCGCTCAAGGCGGCCCAGCGGGCGAACGCCGCCATAATCGTCGAGATAGCCAAGTCGGAGGGAGGGGCTGCCGCTTACTGCCCGGTCAGCCTCTGGAATATGGCGACGCTCGTCGACGCTTTCGCCAACGAGCTCGGGATCACCGTTCCGGTGGCGATTCACGCGGATCACTACGGGATAAAGGGAGCAAAGGACGTCGATGCGGCGAAGGTCGAAATCCCGTCCCTGTTCGACGCTGGAATTACGTCCATCGCCATCGACGCCTCGCATCTTCCTGACGACGAGAATCTCCTCGCCGGCATCGAGCTCGCCGGGTACGTCCCGTCATGGGCGGGCCTCGAGACCGAGGTCGGCGAGATCAAGGGCAAGGAGGGGCTTTCGACCGTAGAGGAGGCGCTCTTCCTTATCAGGGGACTGAACGCGCACGGCATCTTCCCCGACTGGATCGCGCTCAACAACGGGACCACGCACGGCATCGAGGCGAGCGACGCGGGGATCCAGGTGGAGCTTACGGCGTCCATTCACCAGGCTCTCGCGCCGTACAGGATCTCGGGGGCCCAGCACGGCACCTCGGGCAACAGCAGCGAGCGTCTGCGCCGGATCGCCGGGGAGACCGCGACGACCAAGGCGAACGTGGCGACCGCGCTTCAGATGATCTCCTGGGGAGTCGAGGTGAACGATTACGGCAACGCGAAGCTCGACGGCGAAGGGAATTTCATCAAGGTGCCCGACGCCGGCGTTTCCGACGCTCTGTGGGGTAAGATGGTCGAGTACGCCGCCGAAAAGGGATGGAAGAAGGGGGACTACAAGAAGCTCAACCTTCCTTTCGAAAACCGCCTTCTGGGTCAGCCGGCAGCCGTGCGCGAACGGATGGCCGCCGCCGTGGAAGATTTCATATTCAACCTGCTGACAAAGGTCTTCAACGCGGCCGATACAGCGCCCCTGGCGGTCGAAGCGATACTGTCCGCCGGTTCCTTCGATCTCGGGCCGAAGGGCAGCCGGATCGAGAATCAGGCCGAATGGACCGCGGAGAAGATAAAGGCCGGAGCCGCGGCCCTCTCGGCGGATAAGGGAGCGAAGGGGGATTTTTCCGACTAGGGCGCGCGGCGGGCGAGGACGCAGCTCTTCACTTGCACGCCTTGAATGTCGTCTCGTTGCTCTTCCGGTACGCCTTTATGCTGGAGCCGGGTATATTCGTCAGGAACGTGACTTCTCTGGTTGCAGTCCCGAAATGCTTTAAAGCGATGATATTCGCCCCGCTCAATGTGTTGGCGTCCATGAACAGCTTCGGCCAGAGCATATTCGGCTTCAGGTTGAGATTCTGCCCGAGCACCTGATTGGTCCATGGCCTCTCCGCGAGGTTCAAAATCTCTATCCGGTAAACGTAGCCTTTGCCGGAATACCCGCCGCAGCCCTGGGTCGGGTCGGTGGATACGTATTCGGGCTGCGGGCTCGATATGATGCGCCGCGATAGATCCAACGGCTTCTTGCCCGATGTGCAATAGGACAACAGGTGCGCTCTCGCGGCGGCGAGGGACATGGGATTCCGCGCCTTGAATCCGCTCGTTCCTATTTCCGCGGGGCCTCGAGTATCCGCCCGGAAGACGATCATCGTAGAACCTCCTCTTTCCCGTTTCCTTATCCGTTTTCCTCGTCGAACTTCTCGAGGACGCGCACGAAAGCGGCGACCATCTGCTCGTCGCCGGCGATGAGCGTGACGTCGGTGATGCTTTTCGGCTTGTGCGCCTTGAGCGCCTCGAAGATCGCCGCCGCCGAATCGTCGGGGGAGACGCCGCCTGAGCCCGTCCCGAGCCCGGGGATCGCGATCGATTCGAGACCGAGCTCCTCGGCCAGCCGGAGCGCGGCGGATGCGGCGCTCTTCACTACGTCGGGCGAGCTCGCTCCCCCCGGCTCCGAGGCGACCGCGGCGTGGATGACGCCGATGTTCTGGAGCGCGCCGGCCGTCGTGGCGATCGCCCCGCCGGCCGCGATCGGCGCCTTTGCGACGGCTTCTTTTTCGATCTCTTCGCCGCCAGCCGTCTTGATCGCCGCGGCGATCCCCTCCGTCATGACGCCGCGCGGGTCCGCCGGGTTGACGATCGCGTCGACGAAGAGCGTCATGATGTCTCCGAGACGGGCCTTGACGTTGATATCTCCCACCTCGGTCGTGAACTTGTTCTCGTCCATGGCGATCTCGGCGAGCACGACGTCCGGGCGGTTCCGGTACTTCTTCGTGACCTTCTCTGCCTGAGTCGCCACGTAGTGTATGGTCTTGAAAAGGTCCTCCGGCGCGAGCTTTCCTTCCATGAAGGAGTCGATCTTCTTCGCGAGCGGCTCGATGAGATCGCGTGTCTGCCTTCGCTTGAGCGACTCGATGAATTTGATCTTTCGCTCCTGGCGGGCTTCCTCTTTCTTCGTCATGACCTTTTCATATCGCAAGCGGCGCTCGATGGCAAGCGCGTAATTGCTTCAAAAAACGCGCGCGGCGATGTAGAATGAGCCGTTCTCGCGCTCGAGGAAGTGCACAGTCGAAGGAGGCCGTATGAAGAGGTTCAATCTCGCTCCGATGCTTTCGATAATTCTGGCCGCCGCGCTGTTCTGCGCGGCGTCTCTTTCGCCGGTCAGCGCCGCCGACAAGAAGCCTTTTACCCCCGGCGACGTGTGGAAATTGAAGGCGGTCGGGGAGCCGCAGCTCTCGAGCGACGGGAAGTGGATCGCCTATACGCTCTCGACGACCGATTTCGATAAGAACAGCAGGAACTCGGATATCTATATCGTGTCGTCGAACGGCGGCGGGCCGCGTCGCATGACGACGAGCGAGAAGAGGGACGACACGCCGGCGTGGTCTCCCGACGGCGCGACGCTCGCGTTCATTTCCGCGAGAGGCGGCGATCCGCAGATCTACGTTCTGCCGGTCGCCGGCGGCGAGGCGCGCAAGGTGACCGATTTTCCGGGCGGCGTGGACGATATGATATGGACGCCCGACGGCAAGGGCTTCGTCTTCGCGGCGAGGACCTGGCTCGATTGCCCCGACATCGATTGTATAACGAAGAAGGACAAGGAGAAGGAGGAGAGCAAGCTCGGCGCGCTCGTGCACGAGCGCCTCATGTACCGCCATTGGAACGCCTACGATGACGGCAAGGTGCAGCATCTCTGGCATACGCCGGTCGAGGGAGGCGCGCCGCGCGACCTCACGCCGGCATTGAAATTCGACGCGCTCACCTACTGGCTCGCTTCCGCCGGGCGGGATTATGAAATGTCCCCCGACGGCGCCACGCTCTATTTCTCCGGCAAGCAGGACGTCGATCAGGCGGTGTCCTACAACGAGGAGATCTGGAGCGTGCCGGTCGCGGGGGGCGAGGTACGGAAGATCACGACAAATCCGGCCGCCGACACTCATCCGCGGCTGTCGCCCGATGGAAAGTATCTCGCGTACCGCGCGACGCGGCGTCCCGGATACGAGTCGGACCGCTGCGAGCTCATGCTCATCGCGCTGCCCAAGGGCGAGCCGCGGAGCCTCACGGCCGATTTCGACCGGAGCGTCGGCGATTTCTTCTGGGCCGCGGATGGAAAGAGCCTCTATTTCGAGGTCGAGGATCGCGGCGACGTGAAGCTCTGCGCCGTTCCGGCGAAGGGGGGCGCGGTGAAGACGGTTATCGGCCCCGAGACGGCGGGACGCGGCTTTCATACCGATGTCGCGGCGGGGCCGAAGGACGCCTTCCTCGTCTATCGACACCGCCCGATGGCGCACACCTTCGAGATCTTCCGCTGCGACAAGGCCGGAACGAACGTCAAGCAGATTACCTTCGCCAACAAGGAACTCTACGATTCCCTCTTCGTGCCGCAGGGAGCGGAGGAGTATTGGTGGAAGGGCTCCGACGGCGCCGATATCCAGGGATGGCTCATCAAGCCGATGGGCTTCGACCCGGCGAAGAAATACCCGATGATGGTCCGCGTCCACGGCGGGCCGCAGCAGATGTGGGTGAACGGTTTCCGCACGGAGTACGCGCTCTTCCCGGGCGCGAGCTACGCGGTCTTCTTCTGCAACCCGCGCGGCTCGCAGGGATACGGTCAGAAGTTCTGCGACGACATCCGAGGCGATTGGGGCGGGAAGCCGGTGGACGACCTCAAGGCGGGCGTCCGCGCGATCCTCGAGAAGAATTCCTGGATCGACGCGAAGCGCGTCGGCGCGTGGGGAGACTCCTACGGCGGTTTCTTCTGCAACTGGCTCCAGGGGCACAACGAGGACAAGATGTTCGCTGCGCTCGTCACGCACGCGGGGGACGCCGACGAGTGGGCCGGCTGGGGCTCGACGGAAGAGCTCTGGTTCCCCGAATGGGATCTCACCGGAACGCCGTGGGACAAGCCCGAGGTGTACGACCGGACGTCGACGATCCGCTACGCGAAGAATTTTTCCACGCCGCATCTCTTTACGCACGGCGATCTCGACTACCGCGTTCCGATCACGGGGGGAGAGACGATGTTCTCGGCGTGCCAGCGGCTCGGCGTGCCTTCGAAGATGATTCGTTTCACCGATGAGGGACACTGGATCCTGAAGCCGCAGAACCAGAAGTTCTGGTACGCCGAGGTGCTCGGGTGGTTCGACGAGTGGCTCAAGGGAGAGAAGAAAAAGCCCTGATGCAAGAGGGCTCTCTACTCCGACATATCCTCGGAAGTGATCCGATCGATCTCGCCGGGAGTGATACCGAGGACCTCCGCCGCGGCTTCCTTTTGCTGGCCGAAGTAGGCGAGCGTGAGCCGCACGTGTTCCCGGACGACTTCGTCGAGCCTCTTCGGCATGAAAGCCTCGGCGCCGGCGCCCTGCGCTATCCGTTCCCTGATGAAGAGCGGCAGGGATTCGACGGCGATTGTATCGGTATCGGCGTTCGCGACGGCGCCCGCGACGATCGTGAGGAGCTCCTGCACGTTGTCGGGGAACTGGTACGACATCAGAAGCTCCATGCATTCCTTTGAAAAGCCGGCGATTTCCTTCCCGGCTTTTTCGCTTTCTTCCTTGAGAAAGACCTCCGCCAGGATCGGGATATCGCCGGGCCTCTCGCGGAGCGGCGGAATCCTGATCGAGTTGATCATAAGGTGGTAGAGGAGATCGCGCGAGAAGCGGTTCGCGAAGTCGGGATGCGTGAGGTCGCGCTTGGCCGAGACGATCATGCGGATGTCGGCTTTGCGTATGTTCGTCGAGTTCTCCCGGTAGTATTCGCCGGTCTGGATGAGGCGTTTGAGCTTTACCTGCATCGGAAGCGATAGATCGCCGATGTTGTTGAGGAAGAGCGTTCCGTGGTCGGCCTGATCGAGAAGCCCCGGCGTTTCCTCGCGGGAGCCGCGCCAGTCCTTCGCCTGGCCGAAAAAGAAGGCGGGAAATTTGTCCGGATCCTGGCTGTCGGCCTCGACGACGACAAAGGCCCCGTCCTTGCGCGGGCTCGCCTCGTGGATCGCGCGCGCGAGCGTCTCTTTCCCGCTCCCGCTCTCGCCCCATATGAAAACGCTGACGTCGCTCGCGGCGAGCTTCTCCGCCTGATGGAAGAGGCGGATCATCCGGTCGTCCTGCGTCGGGAGCTTCGTGAACGCTGCCTCGAACGCGAGGTCCTTTCTCGTGAGCTGCTTCGGAAGCTGGTCGATCGTTTTGTGAAGCGTCCGATTCTCGATCGCGGCCTCGATAACCTGGACGAGGGTCTGGTCGTCGACCGGCTTCGTGAGGTAATCGAACGCGCCGAGCTTCATCGCGCGGACGGCGAGGTCGACGTCGCTCACGCCGGTGAGGATAACGGCGGGCGTGTCGTCCCCTTTTCCCCGCATGGCGCGCAGGATGTCCATGCCGCTCACGTTCGGCATGTCCATGTCGAGCAGGATCGCGTCGAAGCGCTCACGCTCGAGGATTCCCGCGACCTCGCGCGAATCGTTCACGACGGACGGCTCGAAGAGCCCCGTCTGGACGAGGAACACCATGAAGTAATTGGTCACGGCGACGTCGTCGTCGACGATGAGGATCTTCTTCATCGCTATCCTTTCGGCGGGTTCTGAGCGCCCGGTGTGGCCTGCGGGTTTCCGCTTTTCGGCGGTGCGGGGGGTTTCGCCGGTATTCTCACGGTGAACGTCGTTCCCACGCCCTGCTTGCTCTTCACCGTGATGCTCCCGCCGTGCTCTTCGATGATCCGGTAGGCGATCGCGAGCCCGAGCCCCGTTCCTCCCTTGGCGCGCTTCGTCGTGAAGAAGGGGTCGAATATCTGTTTCAGCGTCTTGTCGGTCATGCCGACGCCGTTGTCCTCGATCTCGAAGACGACGTCGGTGTCCTCGGCCCGCGTCCGCACCGTGATGAGGCCGCGCACGTCGTCGCGCATCGCCTGCCCGGCGTTCACGATAAGGTTGACGAGGATCTGCTCGATCTTCTGCGCGTTGCCCGTGAAAACGGGAAGCCCTTCGGCGAGGTCGAGCCGGATATCGGCTCTCTTGTGGACCTCGTTGTGGACGAGGCGGGTGCTCGCCTCGATGAGGGTGTTGATGTCGATCGTGTCGACGAGGAGCCCTTCGTCCTTGCGGGCGAACGTTCTGAGGCCCTCGACGATGCCTTTGATCCGCTGCGATCCGTGGTCCATGTCGTCGACGAGCGTCATGATGTTCTTGCGCCAGAAATCGTAGTTGAGCTTCGCGATTTTGAAGTCGCCGTGAGTCGTGCAGTATTCGTCGACGATCGGCATGAGGTCCTCGAGAGACTGCTTGAGGATCTTGATGTTGCCGCGGATAAACTGGTTCGGATTGTTGATCTCGTGCCCGATGCCGCTCACGAGCTGGCCGAGCGAAGCGAGCTTGTCGGCCTGCTGGAGCTGCTGCTCGTACGTCATCTCGAGCGTCACGTCGCGGTAGAACTCCATGATTCCGTCCACCTGGTGCTCCCGGTTGTAGATCGGGAGGGCGTGCACCTGGAGAACCTGGTTGTCGCGCCTCAACTGAAGGGTGACGGGCGTCTTTTCGCGGAGGATGCGCGCGAGGCGGCAGTCCTCGCAGGGACGCTCGCGCCCGAAGACGCTCGCGTAGCAGAACGTGCCGGGGCTCACATTCTCCCGGTTCGACATAATGACCGTACGATGGTTGTCGATCAGAACCACCTCGTCCGGAATCGCCTTGAACATCGCCTCGAGCGTCGATTTCGACTCCTCCCAGCCTCCCTTCGCCGTATCGAGGTACGAATTGACGAGCCCGAGCTTCTTGTTCTGCTCTTCCAGCTCGGCGGTGCGTTTCGCGATTTCGGCCTGGAGGTCGTCGAGGCGCTTGTTGAAATCGGCCTCCTCGGACTGCTTCTTGACGAGGCGCTCCTTGAGCTCCTTGCGCTCGAGGGCGAGGCTCAGCATCCGCCCGATCTCGTCGAGCATGCGTTGCTCTTCGGGAAGCAGCTGGCGCTTCTCGCTGTAATAGCCGGCGCGGATCTCCCCTTTGTCGGCGCCGCCCACGATGAGACGGACGGAGATGTAATTGTAGGAGTTCGGCTTCTGGCCGTATTCGATCCCCTGGTAGACGGAGTAGACGATCGCCTCTTCGGGGTAGAGCATTCCGGAGGCGAGATAGCGGGGAAGCTCGGTGAAAAAATCGCTGATCGAGTCCGAGTCCTCGATCCATTCGGCGATATCGTACAGGCAGGAAAGCTCCTTGATTCGCTCGTTAGATCGGAAGAGCGTCG
>JBFYZM010000193.1:0-4020 GCA_041309505.1 Candidatus Krumholzibacteriota bacterium | reverse complement strand
TTCCCGAGCAGCGGATGAGACACGAGCCCGAGGCCTCGCAGAACGCGAGCCCGAACTTGATCCCGGGCACCGAAGACACGGCCGTTTCGTGGAGATCCTCGACCGTCTTGACGAAATGGGACTGGCCGAGGATGAAGTTCACGTCAGCCGGCTTCCTGATGGGCACGCTCTTGATTTCCATGGGAACCTCCTCGATTGATACGCCGCGGCGCGGGCCCCGCGGCGCGCGGCCACGCGGTCAGAATATCTTCCAGTACGGCTTGAGATTCGCTTTGAGATAATCGAGCATCGCCCGCGTCACGCGCTCGATACGGGCGCGCTCCTCGGGCACGACGAACTTCATCTCCTCCGCTATCGAAAGCTCGAACGTCTCGTTGAGTATCCCGCGGACGATGGCGAGCCATCCTTCCGTGACATAGGCCCCGTACCCGCTCAGGAACAGATCGGCCAGCGGAATATTCGACGACTTCGCCTTCTCCGCGATGCGGCGGATGAGCCTCGTCAGCTCGTCGAGCGTGAGGCCGAGGTTCGTGAGGGTGTCGGTGTAGAGCGGGTCGCTTCCGCCGTTGCGGATGACGATCTGCGGCTTGAATTCGTCGATGAGCGGGAAGACGACCTCGTCGAGCGCGAGATCGTACATCCTGCCTCCCGACATCGCCGGCATCGGAATATTCACCGTGAAGCCCGCGCCGGCACCGCTCCCGGTCTCGTCGGCGAATCCCCTTCCCGGATAGAGCGTGCGCGGGTCCTGATGAATCGAGATGAAGAGCACGCGGGGCTCCTCGATGAAAATATCCATGGTGCCGTTCCCCTGGTGGGCGTCGGTATCGAAGATGAGGATGCGTTCCATGCCGTCGCGGAGCAGCGCCGCGGCCGCGACCGCGACGTCGTTGAATATGCAGAATCCTTCGCCGTACGCAGGTCCCGCGTGGTGGAGGCCGCCGAAACCGACGGCGAGCCCCGTGCGCGCGGCCTCGCGCGCGGCCGCGACGGAAGAGCCGACGATGAGCCGCGCCGCGTCGATCGAGCCGGGGAGGAGCTGCGTGTCGATCGACAGATACCCGCGCCTCTTTTCGAGGGAGGTCACCCGGTCGATATAGGAGCGCTCGTGGACGAGCTCGAGAAGATCGTTTCCCGCGCTCCCGGCCTGTTTGATATCGAGACGCTCATAAACCGCCGGGAAGCGCTCCTGGAGCTCTTTCATGAAACGCCCGAAGCGGCTGCCCTGGAAGGGATGGCTCGGACCGAAATCGTATGAGGAGAAGCTCGGATCGTAGAAGAACGGAATTCCCATCGCGCGTCGTTTCCTCCGGTGCGCCCGTCCGGCGCTCACCCGGGGTGTCGTGCGCGTGGTCGCGCGGGGGGGAGGCGGCGGGCGTCAGTGCGACGTGATCTTGTATCGCTTCATCTTATTATGGAGATGTTGCCGCGTGACGGCAAGCAATTCCGCCGCACGGGTCACCTTCCAGCCCGTTTTGTCGAGAGCCTCGATGATGAACCGTCGCTCGACGGCCTGTATCTTCTCCTTGAGAGACTTGCCCTCGGCGAGCTGATCGAGAAGGCCCGTCCCGGGAGCGATGTGCGGAAAATGCTCGGGGGAGAGCAGGCGCGACGTGCCCGACAGGGCGAGCGCGCGTTCGATCGAGTTCTCGAGCTCGCGGACGTTTCCGGGCCAGGGATTCGTGAGGAGGAGCTTCATGCCTTCCGACGAGATCTCGACGCCGGTCTTGTTCATCCGCGATCCGAATTTCCGCAGGAAATGCTCGACGAGCGGGATGATGTCCTCCTGCCTCTCGCGGAGCGGCGGAATCGTGATGGGCACGACGTTGAGGCGGTAGTAGAGATCCCCCCGGAAGAGCCCTTTCTTGACGTCGTCGTTCAGGTCCCGGTTCGTCGCCGCGATGACGCGCACGTCCACCTTGCGATCGGTGTTCTCGCCGACGCGGCGGATCTCCCCTTCCTGGAGGACGCGGAGCAGCTTGACCTGCAGCTCGATCGGCATCTCGCCGATCTCGTCGAGGAAGATGGTCCCGCCGCTCGCGGTCTCGAAGAGCCCCGCCTTGTCGCTCACCGCGCCGGTGAACGAGCCTCTCTTGTGGCCGAAGAGCTCGCTCTCGAGGAGCTCCTTCGGCATCGCGCCGCAGTTGATCGTGACGAGGGGCTTGCCCTTGCGCGATCCGTTGAGATGAATCGCGCGGGCGATGAGCTCCTTGCCCGTTCCCGTTTCTCCCTGGATGAGCACTGTCGTGGTGTAGGAGGCGATCTTCTGGATCGTGAGGAATATCTCCTGCATCGATCTGCTCCGGCCGATGAAGCCCGAAAGCTCGTATTTGCCCGTGAGCTCCTGCCGGAGCTTGAGGTTCTCCCGCTCGAGCGTCTCCCGGGAGTGCACGATCTTGCCGTGGAGCTTCGCGTTCTCCACCGCGATCGTCGCCTGCGCGGCGAACGCCGATATGATCGACATGTCGTCCTTGGCGAGCGCGGGGGAGAGGCGGTCGCTGTCGGCGTAGATGACGCCGATGACCGACTGCTCGAGGAGGAGCGGCACGCAGACGGCGCGCTTGAGCTGGAGATCGATGACGCTCTTCTGATCCTTGAAGCGGCCGTCGTCGAGGAGATCCGATATGAAGAGGGCCTCGCCGCGATCGGCGGCGTCGTTCACGATGCTTTCGCTTATGGCGAACTCCTCCATCTTGAGCGCCCGCTTCTCGCGGTCGCGGGCGACCCTGAACTCGAGGACGCCTTGATCGTCGGCGAGCATCAGAAATCCCCGGTTCGCGTCCGCGAGCTGGATCGTCGAATCGATGATCTTTTCGAGCACCTCGTCGAGGTCGAGGGTCGAGTTGAGCGCCTTCGTGATGTCGGTGAGCATCTCGAGCTTTCCGATCCGATGAGTCGCTTTCTCGAGCTCTCGCGCGGCGCTTTCTCCGAGGCGCACGGACGCGGATGTCTCGAGCTCCCGGATATCGCTCCGGGCCTGCGCGAAGAACTCGTCCGACTTCGCCGCCTTGAGCGGGTCGTTCGGTTTGTGCTCGGTCTTTTTGCTGTTACGCATGGAGAGGCTCCTCTGTTTCTTCAGTGCACTTCCTGGACATCGTGAACGTTCACGTGAACACATTTTTCCCCATTCGAATCGATCGGCCGGCGGAGACGATCGCCCCGCATCCGCTCGCCGCGAAAGCGGTTACGGATGCAGCGCGGCCCGCCCGGCGAGAAAGGCACGCCTCTTGTTATCGTTGGAACCGGAGGCGATGCACAGATGAGTGATTTCTTTGTCGGGGATCCGGACGACCCGTTCGTGGAGGCAATGAGATGGCGGTAAAATGGGACAGGGACTACCACTCCCTGCGTGGTGGAATGCCGGGGAACCGCGGGCCTGACACACCCCGCCGCTCTCCGCTGGGGACTCACTCCCTGCGCAGGTTTGTCGAAGCGATTCACCCGGTTTCTGCTCATCTCAGCGCTCGGCCTTTCGGGTCAAGATCGTGCTCAGACCTTCGGCCATTTTGCGGGATGACCGCCGAAATCACTGAGAATCTAACTCTCTCCCGGGCACACGCTCTCGGTGATAGTCCCTGGTCCCTGGAGGGGCGCTCTCTCGCCGCTCCTTGGGGTCCGGCTATATGGCTGCTGCGTATGCGACTGGCTGCAATACAGTCGGGTACATATCGCATGGGGTGTGCCACTCGAGGAGTGTTTTGATGCCATTGCCTAATATATTGATATATAATGAGATGCGGCGGCGAGCTCCGTCGGGCCGGCGCTCCGGGCGCGGGACGGACCTCGAAAGGCGTCAAAATATATTTACAATTTGTCGGCATATGTTTCCTAATGAGCTACTCTATAAGAAATTATACATGTGTAAATTAATTTTGACAATAGGAAAAATTAGATTACGCTTTCTTTTGGGTATTGACGGGATCGGTGGGGGTTTGATAGAATTTACCTAGTCAGAGTTCGTCAGGCGGCTCCTTACTAGGGTTGAACGAAAAACTGAATCCCCGCGTGCAATGCTCGGCT
>JBFYZM010000192.1:0-3575 GCA_041309505.1 Candidatus Krumholzibacteriota bacterium | reverse complement strand
TGGCTGGCGACGATTTCGGAGGATTTTCGCGCGGAACTTTCGATCTCCTTTTTCCGTATTTTCAACTATCGGGATTCGATCAGCCGCAGCTTTGCCCGGATGAACCGGCATTCAACTGAGGAGGCCAGACATGAGACAGCTTGCATTCCTCCAGACGATTATGGCGACCCTGCTGCTCTCCCTCGCGCCGAATCATACGGCTCCTCTGGAGCGCGCCGAAGGAACGGGCTCCTCCCGCAAGAGCCTCGACCTCGCCTTGAACGGCTGCGGCGTCAGCTTCGGCAACTCCGCTCGTTTCAACGGGCTCAGGTTCAACCTCGTCGATAAGCGCGTCAAGGAGATCAACGGGATCAACGTCACGCTCTGGAAGCCCGAGGAGAATTCCTTCGCGGTCATCCGGGGCATCTCGTTGGGCCTCTACGCCCCGCGTGCGAACGAGCTGAGCGGAATCTCCGTCGGAGGGCTCGCCGTCGTCGCAGGATCGAGCCTGTCCGGAATAGCCGTCGGCGGGCTTGCCGTGGTCGCCGAGGGAAGCGCCTCGGGCATCATGGCAGGTGGGCTCGCGAGCGTCACCGAAGGCGCGATGAACGGTATTTCGGTCGGCGGCCTCGCGGCCGTGACCGAGGGCCCCATGAACGGCATTTCGATCGGCGGCCTCGCAGCCGTGACCGAGGGTCCCATGAACGGCATATCGATCGGAGGGCTTGCCAGCGTGACCGAAGGTCCGATGAGCGGCATTTCGATCGGCGGGCTCGCCGCCGTCGTCGAGGGGAACGCCTCGGGGATCATGGTCGGCGGGCTCGCGAGCGTCGTCGAAGGGGAATTCAGCGGCATTCACGTGGGCGGCCTCGCCAACGTTTGCAAAGGAGACATGAGCGGAATCTCGGTCGCCGGGCTCGCGACCGTATCCACGGGGGACTTCTCGGGCCTGAGCGTGAGCGGCCTCATGGCCTTCGCCGAGAACGACATAAGCGGAATCGCCGTGGCGGGCGGCTCGGTCATGGCGGACGGAGACATCTCAGGTATCTCGATAGGCGCGATCGGCACGATTTTCGATCGCGAGTCGCCGGACGAAAAGGACGAAGGAACCAGGCTCGGCTTCTCCTACGCCGGCACCCGGGCCCGGAACGCGAAGTGGGTCACGATTCATGGAATCGACGTCGGTATCGAGGAGAAGCTCATGGGTCTCGGCGCGGCGGGAATCAGCGTACGCGCTGCCGAGATGAGGGGCGTCATGCTCGCGGGCATCCTCGTCAAGGCGCAATCGTTCGCCGGCTTCTCGGCGGGCGCCGTCAACTATTTCGACGAATATCAGGCCGGGCTCTCGATCGGGCTCGTGAACTTCGCGCGCGAGCTGAACGGCGTCCAGATCGGCGTCGTCAATATCGCTAAGAACAACCCCTCGCCCTTCAGGGTGCTCCCGATCGTCAACGCGCACTTCTAATAACGCCGGGCGGCATCCCGGGCTCCTACCGAAGGAGCACGAGCTTCTTCGTCGCCTGGAATCCCACCGTCTCCATCTTGTAGAAATATATCCCGCTCGCGACGGCCGCGCCGATGTTGTTCCGCCCGTCCCAGACAGCCGAGTAGGCGCCCGCGTCGCGCACCTCATTCGCGAGCGTCCGCACGAGCCGCCCCGCCACGTCGTAGATCTTCACCGTCACGAGCCCCCTCTCCTTCATGTCGAACCTGATCGTCGTCACCGGATTGAAGGGGTTCGGAAAGTTCTGGGAGAGCTTGTACGCCGCGGGGACTTCCACGTCCGCGTAGCAGCACCCGGGGTTCATTTCGTACTGCCACCAATCGAACACGTTTCTCGCCAGCTCGAAACGATCGGGCGTCTCCGCGAAAACGTCATCGCGAACGTACTGAAAGCTGAACCCGAAGAACATAGTCCGAACGCTGTAGCCGCCGGAGTTCAGCTGCGAGGACGAGATAGCCGCGTAACGATTCGTCGCGTTGTACGCGGGGTAGCTCAGCGCGTATTTCCCGTTCGCCGTTTTCCCGAGCACGTCGAACTGGTTGATGACCCAGCACCCGCCGTATACGTAGAATTGGTCGGGCACTCCCTCGTGCACGAAGATACCCGCGTCGGCCTCCCCCGTCACGAGCGGATAAAAGATGCCGCCTCCCGTGCGGCCGCCGGTCTCGTCGAAGTAGCTCGTCGCCACGAAGTCGACGCCGCACCAGGTATGCAGGAGGGTGAGCGCGGGAACCGACGCGAGGCCGTCCAGATCGAAGGCGACGTCGTCGCCGCAGACCCAGAGCCCGCATTTGTGCTCGGACTGCTCGAACCAGTTGATGAGCATCCGACAGTCGTTCGACTTGTCGCTGTTGACCGTGCCGTCGGAGATCGTAACGGATTCGAGATCGCCGCAATCCCAGACGATCGCCTCGTAATTATCGACGAGATGCTTGGTCTTTGCGCGGCTTCCCGGCCCGTTGCCGACGCCGGAAGTCGGGCCGTTCACGTCGTACTTGTCGACGTCGGCGTTCGGCTGCCCCGGCGCGTATTCGAATATCGGCATCCAGTAGTTCTCGACCGCGCCGACGAACGAGCCGCGTCCTGTGAAGTCGTCGACGAAGAGGACGTTCGAGTTCTTCGTCGGGAGACACGTCCACTCGAAGTACGGCCCCCGCGCGCGGGCCCATCTCGGCAACGAGCGCTCCTCCCCCGCTACGTCGCGGGCCGTGAAGTAGTACTCGATCTCGTATCCCCGCGTGAAGAGCTCGTCGTTTAGATCGACCATGTACCGGTTGCGCTGAATGCCGCCCGCGGTCCGCGCGGTGTCGCACTGGATCTTCGTCCAGACGCCGTCGTCGCTGATGTAATTGAAGTCGATCGTGTACTGCGAGCCGGGCCGCCCGGTGAGGACGCTCCCCGCGAGCGACGGGCCATAGAGGTCGGATTTATCCGGCGCGGGGCCGATATATTCGCACTTCACGTTAAGATACACCGCCGGCCCTCCGTACGTCGGATCGGCGGCGATGCCGCCTCCGAGGAGCGAAGTGCAATCAACGACGATCGAGTCGCCCGGACGCAGGACAGGGTCGTCGTTCGTATGGATATCGTTCGCGGCGTCGGCGCGCACATAGCTCTCGATATCGAATTCCTGGCCGGGGAAGTTGTCCTGGAAAAGATCGAGATCGCGATAGCTCCACTGCGGCCCCGAGCTGTCGTATCGATACAGGCGTACGCTGTCGAACCAGGGAGTAGGCGAATGCTGCGCGCAGTTGCCGTTCACGAGGTACCATACGTCGCACATGTCGACGACGCCGAGGGAGACCTGCACCGTGTCGCTCGTGATGAGGTCGCTCACGACGTCGGCCGAATAGATCCAATAATAATCGCCCCAGATCAAGTAGTTCCTGTCGAGCCACCGGCCCGGACATCCGTCAACGACGTTGCGCACATGCCACTGGTAGAAGACAAGATTAGCGAGCGGCGAATCGTTATAGACCGCAAATCGAAACAGGAAACCCGCGAGCGAAGGCAGCTCTCCCGGAGGTATGACGCCGTTCTGGACGCCGTCGCGACCCGTCGAGTATCTCCTCGTGTCGATCGGGGGCGAAAC
>JBFYZM010000191.1:0-6593 GCA_041309505.1 Candidatus Krumholzibacteriota bacterium | reverse complement strand
AGATCTACACCGAGTCCCCCGGGACGGCCTTCTACCGCAACGCCGGGAAATACCGCAAGTACGGCGTGGAATTCACGACCCTCACGAAGCGCATCGAGAAGATCTCCACGTCGTTCCGCGTCGCGTCGGCCTACGTTCGTTCGCAATCGGGGGCGGAGGGGATATACATGTCCACTCCGACGCTGGTGACGATCGGGGACGAGCAGAAGTACATCTACCCGTATTACTATTACACCGAGGGCTGGAATCAGAAGTTCCTCGTCGACTACAGCGCCGACTGGCTCATCAAGAAGCTCGGGATGTGGGTCACCTTCTTCGTCCAGCAGACGCTCTTCGACTGGAGCAAGGATTACATCGATCCCATTCTGGACGTGCCGATGTATTTCGATCCCGGCGAGGGGCGCCTCGTCGCCATCACTCCCGAGCAATCGAGAGAGTACGGCCTGAGCCGCTCGTACGAGAACTGCTACCTCGCCATCGACAAGGCGCCGAACGATCGGCTCCTATTCAATATCAACGTCTCGAAATCGATCGGGCGCGGGGCCGAGATCTCCTTCTTCGTCCACAACGTCTTCGACGACGCGGCGATCTACAAGAATTGTTTCGGCACGTACAACACGCGCAACCCCGATATTTTTTATGGAGTCGAATTCAGCACGATTCTGGACGACCTCTGGAAACGTCCCGCGGCCGAGGAGAAGTAGCATGAACCGCACGGTTATAGCACTCGCGCTCGCCGCGCTGGCATTCTCGGCGGGATGCGGCAGGGAGAAGCCCGAAGATCCGGACGGCAAGGGAACAATCTTCGTTTCCGCCTTCGATACCTCCGGTTTCTTCCAGGGGAGCGTCGGCGGAGAGCCCTTCCCGATGGACAGTGTCGAGGTGAGCATCCAGGGGCGGACGAGCGTCTTCGCCGCGGTCGACACGACGAACGAGTTCGGAGAGATCTCGTTCGACGGGCTCGCCACGGGAAGCTATTCCATCTTTGTGCGGCGCCAGGTCATGGTCGGGCCCAACAAGAAAGTATTCACCGGGTTCGGCGACGTCACGATCAGGGGGGACGACAGGGTGCACAAAGAGATCCTCGCCAAGGTCATCTCGGTCAGCAACCTCATGATCAGCGAGGTGTACTTCGCCGGCTCGTGCGCGTCCTCCTTCTATTTCTACGATCAATACGTCGAGCTGTACAACGCCGCGGCCGAGACGCTTTATCTCGACAATGTCATCGTCACGAGGCAGGCGCAGGTGAAGGACCCCGAGTTGGAAACGAAGGACTACGTGTCGGCGCTCTACGCCTTCCAGCTCAAGGGGACGGGGAGGCAATACCCGATCGCCCCTCGACAATACGTCGTCATAGCGGCGGATGCCATCAATCACAAGGTTTATGGGTGTCAGCTCTCGGCCGATCTTTCTCACGCCGATTACGAGACCTTCAACGCGATCGGGAACGATTACGACGTTCCCGGCGTACCCAACTTCGAGAGCATCATGCCGGGGAGAACGACCGATTTCCTGATCAACCTGAGCCACAACGCGGTCGTCATCGCCGAGGGTGGAGTTTATCCGATCGACGAGAATAACTATATGCGCATTCCAATCGAGAAAGTCATCGACGGGGTCGAATACGCTTCGAATCCTTACGTCACCACCAAGGAATTGACGGTGCGCGTCGATGCCGGGTTCGCAGGCATCGAGACCCCGAAGTACAGCGGTCAGTCGACCGAACGCCGGGAAGAGGGACTCGATACGAACAACGCGACGTTCGATTTCGTCAATATCCCCTATTCGACGCCGGGATATTTCTTTGGGTCGCAGAATCGGATGCGTGTGCGATGAAACGTTTCTTCGCGATCGTCTCCGTCGTGTGCGCGGGAGCGCTCATGGCCTCGTGCGGTCTCGACAAGCCGGATGAAGCCGACGGGCGCAGCGTGCTCGTCCTTCAGGCGGTCGATACGAGCGGCGTCTTCTCGGAGGATTGGACAAGCGTGGCGAACGCGAAGGTGGATATAGCGAGCGCGACCGAAGCCTTCAAGGGGACGTTCACCACCGACGAAACGGGAAAAATCGTGATCGAAGGGCTCCCGATGGGAGAGTATTACATCCAGGCGAGCATGCGGTACGAGGAACACGACGTGCTTCTCACGGGTCAGGCGAAGAAGAAGCTCAAGAGCGAAGCCGAGGTGAAGGACACGCTCTTCATGTCCTTCGTGCCGGTTTCGCCCATCGTTATCAACGAGCTCTATTACGCCGGATGCAACGGGTCTTCGTTTTACTACTACGATCAGTTCGTTGAGCTCTACAACTCGACGGGCGACACTCTGTACCTCGACGGCTACGTCATCTGCCGGAGCCAGCAGAGCGACGGCATTTTCGACATCGAAGGGGAGCCCTTCGCGCTCGCCTACTACATGTATCAGTTCCCCGGCACGCGGGGCGTGACGCGCGAGTGTCCCATCGGGCCCCACGAGTTCCTCGTGATCGCGTGCGACGCCGTCAACCATCATAACTACGGCGCTCTGTGCGTCAATCTTCTGGGCGCCGACTGGGAGTCCTTCAATCCGACCCAGAACGATTACGACAATCTCCTTGTTCCCAATCTCCTCCCGGTTTCGACCGTGGGGAAGGATTTCACGCTGAGCCTCGGGCATACGGGGATCTTCCTCGCGACGGGGGAGGAGTTCACCTTCGCGGAGTACACGACGAGCTCGGGAGTGTCTCCCTTCATTCAGGTTCCGCTCCGGACGATCGTCGACGCGGTCGAGACCGCGGAGAATCCGAGTCCGACGTTCCGCAGATACCTGACGCTGCGCATCGACGCGGGCCTCGGGGGAATCGGGATGACGAAATACAGCGGGCAATCGATCGAGCGAAAGGTGCCCGGCTTCGATTCGAACAACAGCAGTTTCGATTTCGACATCGGCGCCCCGACGCCGGGATACAGCCATTAACGAGAACGAAGAGGGGTTCGATGGAAAGGCGTAGCACGGTGAAAAGCTCCAGTCTGATCGCTGCCGTATCGGCGCTCCTTCTCGCGGCGTGGGTGCAACCCGCGACATGCGACGAGATTCGTACGTCGACGATGGGCAATTGCTCGATCGCCCTCGAGGACCGCGACAACCAGATCAACCCGTACGATTACGGGCGGAACCCGGCGTACCTCGGCGCGGACTTCGACAGGTCGTGGATCAGGTTCCTGTTCTCGATCGACGAGCAGAAGGGGGATCTCAAGCGGCCGTTCGATCCGCACCTGCTCAACAACACCTTCGTCGAGTTCGAGGGGCGCAAACGCCTGAGCGATCGTCAGGCGGCGTCCGGCTCCTTCCGTTACGACCGGCTCTGGCAGCGCGAGCAATGGCGTTCGCTCGAGCTCGATCAGTACAACGATCCGTTCTATCTCACCGATCTCACGACGGGGGACATCACGTACTGGGGGCCCGTCATGTCCGCCGATTACTCGCTGCGGCTCTCGTCGAAGGCGGCGATCGGCGCCGGGTTCGACTACGAGATTTCGACCGGGCTCAAGGATTACTACACGCGCCCCCAGATAGAGCATAACTACGCGCGGGGGAACATCGGTCTCCTCCTCCAGCCGCGCAGCGAGTGGTTCTTCGGCCTCCTCGTGCGCCCGATGCGCATACAGAATCGCACCACGTTCGACGGCACGAACGAGAACAAGGATCTCACCATTCGCCGTTACTACGGAGAAGGGATATACGATATCCGCTCGTTCTCCTCGTATAGCTTGACCGAGGTCATGAAGGGGGTCGAGATCGGTGTCCAGAATATCGTCACGACCGACCGGGTGAAGGTCGGAACGATATTCTCGTACGGGTACGCGCAGAACTCGGTTCAGGGCAAAACCTCTCCGCCCGAGGAGATCGGGTACTGGCAGGACAAGACGCTCGATTTCAATTTCATCGCCCGGTATACTTTGGAAAATACGCCTCTCGTTCTCGGCGTCAGCGGCCGCTCGATGAACCGGGACGGCTGGGCGGAGCGGCCCCGCTACGAGGACGTCGTCCTCTTCGACAATCCGATGCAGCTCAGATCGCTCGGCGCCGGGGCGAGCTACACGATACAGCCGACGGGTCTCACCATCGCCGCCGATTACGTGCTGAATTCGTACGACATCGAGGCGAGCGATTATGGCGCGAACGACTTCCGTGCGCAGGAGTTCGTGCAGAACGTCGGCAGGCTCGGAGTCGAATATGCCGCGTACAACGTCTACTCGATTCGGGGGGGCGTCGAGGTGACCGATTACGTCGCCGACCGTTGGCTCAAGCTCCCGGTAAATACGGATCGCTATCGCTTCACCGCCGGCGGATCGTACGCGTGGGGTCTGTGGCAGGTAGACGCCCAGATCGTCTACGGACGCGACACGCAGAACGATACCGACGAACGGCGGAGAGACCTTGGTGGAATAGTCTGGTTCACTCATTTGGAATGACGAAGGAGGTGGTTTTCGACCGATCGGCGGATACAACGTAAATCAGCGCTCTCCGGTTCTTGAGGCTCCTTGGGGGGATCGAAATTCAGCCGCTCAGGAACCGGCCCTGTCAGATACAGCGCCAGAGGAGGTGCATCATGAAATTCAAGATAACTGGCATCTGTATCGCTTTGCTCCTGCTTCTCACCGGTTCTGCCTTCGCGCAGTGGAATCTTGAATATCAGATTGAGCAGAACTACAATTTCTTGTCAGTTCATTTCCCGACCGCCAGCGTCGGGTACATCGTGGGTTCCGGCGGCATGATCTTCAAGTCGGCCGACGGCGGTGCGACGTGGACCCAGCAGACCTCGCCGACGGCGAGCCAGCTCAACGACGTCTGGTTCACCGATGCGACGCATGGATGGGCGGTCGGCTCTGCCGGCACGATCATCTCAACGACCGACGGCACCAACTGGACCCTTCTTGCGCCGGCCATCACGACGGTGGCGCTCACCGGCGTTTCGTGCATCGGTTCGAACGTCTGGGTCGGCGGCGGCGCCGATAACGCGAAGTGCGCGATCTATTATTCGACGGACAGCGGCGCCTCGTGGGACACCGTCGCCGTCGCGAACAATCCTTCGTTGGATCAGTGCACCGACATCTCGTTCTCCGACGCGACGCACGGCTTTGCCGCGTGCGACGCAGGGAACGGCGCGAAGCCCGTCATGTTCACGACGGACGGCGGCGTGACCTGGACGGCTTCGACCACCGTGAACTACGGGGCCTATCCGTATACGCGATACGATCTCGAAGGTATCCGCGCCGTTTCGAACTCGACCATCATCGCGACCGGGTGGGGTTCGAATGTGGGCGGGCAGCCGACGATCATCCTCGTTTCAACGGACGGTGGCGTGAACTTCAACGCCCTCGATCCGCTGTATTCGTGGAATACGTACGCCTATGGCTATAACGTCGCCGTGTTCGACGACGGTGAAGCGGTCGTCGTCGGCGGCGCCTCGCAGTCGGCAGGCTTCACGATTCACGGAACCGGGCCGGGCTACGCGACGTGGACGCGCTCTCCGGCGTTCTACGCCGAAGCGATCAACGACGCCTGCGCCCTTCCGGGCACCGACAAGATCGTCGCAGTGGGAGACGCGGGCCTCGTCGCGCTCTCGACCAACCGCGGCTCCACCTGGACGTTCGCCTACGACGGCGGCACGCCGTTCCAGGGCATGCAGGATTTCGCCGATCTGGGCATGAACAAGATCCTGTCGGCGGGCGCCGGCGGGGCGATTCTCCACTTCGATATCGCCGCCGGAACGCACGATTACTGGATGGCGTCCCCCAACAACTGGGGCCCGACCACCATCGGCGATCTCGATTACGTCGTCAATCCGGACGATCCGATCTCGGGGGCGAGGGATTCGACGTACAACGACATCATCTATGTCTCCGGCGCCATGAAGTACCTCTGCAAGTCGTACAACGGCGGCAAGAGCTGGACCGAGCTTTGGCACACGAACGCCTTGCAGGACGGAATCTTGAGCATGTACTGGTTCCATCCTGACACGGGCATCGTCGTCGGGCATAAGCTCGCAGGCTCCTCCAGCCGCGACGAGGTTATCTGGAAAACGGTCGACGGCGGCGTGACCCTCACCGAGGTTCTCGCGGGCACCCTGCCGGGCACCTCCGCGCTCCAGTGGAACGGCCTCGACTTCGTAGCGACCAACCGCAACATCGGCGTCGTCGTGGGAGACGACAACTACATCCGCTACACGGCGGACGGCGGCGTGAACTGGCCGCTCGCGACCGAGAACATCGCAACCGCGACCCTCGATCTCGAAGACGTCGTCATGATCAACGCGACGACCGGATTCGCCGTCGGCGACAACGGAACGCTCGTCAAGACGGTCGACGGCGGCGCCACGTGGGCGACACAGGCCGTTCCGTGGGGCACGGTCAACCTGCTCGACATCGAGTTCAGCACGCCGAACCGGCTGTGGGTGGCGGGCGCGGACCAGCTCCTCTACTACTCGACGGACGGCGGCGCGAACTGGACGAACGCCAACGTGACGGTCATCGCTCCGACGGAAGACGTCATGGCGGTTCACTTCCAGGGACCGGCCGGTATTCTGTGGGCCGGCTGCCACTATGCCAAGGTAGCCAG
>JBFYZM010000190.1:0-10749 GCA_041309505.1 Candidatus Krumholzibacteriota bacterium | reverse complement strand
CCTTGTCGGTCCCGGCACGTATACATGGAGAAACCAGGGAACGGCGCCGTGGCCGGATTCATCCGCTTCCTCGGCGGACAGGAGGGGATCACGCTCCGGAGCGAGTTCGGCCCGGAGAATACGATCCTCGACGCCGAATACAACAGCAGGGTCATTTACATCCACGCCCACAACCGGATCACATTCGACGGTTTCACGATCAAGCACGGCGTCGCTCCGAGCTTCGGCGACTTCGTCGGAGGAGGGCTCTTCACGCACATCGCCCGCGAAACCGTCCGCAACTGCATCTTCGTCGGGAACCGGGCGAACGGCGGCGGCGGCATTTCCTGCGTCGTCAACGACGGATTCATCCGCGTGGAGAGCTGCACGTTCATCGACAACGAGGCGGTCTCCGCCGGAGGGGCGCTCGCTCTTTGGAACGGCTCCGGAACGTGCTACGTGAGCGACTGCGTCATCCGGAGCAACACGGCGGGGAGCAGGGGAGGCGGAATCTATCAGGGTGACTGCAACTCCGTGATCGAGCGCTGCGTCTTCTCGTGTAACGAGGCGGGATCGGAGGGGAGCGGTTTCTGCCAGTCTGCCGGGAAAACGGCGCTCGTCTCCGCCTGCACGTTCAGCCGCAACGGCGCCGCCAACTCGGTCATTTACGCCAAGGGAGGCTCGGTCCTCTCGCTCGAGCGGCTCATCGTGGCGTTCAACGTCGCGAAAGCGCTCGGCGCCGATGCGACGTCGAGTGTCACCGTCGCCTGCTGCGATCTCTTCGGCAATTACGGAGGAAACGAGATCCCCGCCGGCTTCACGCGGCGCGGCACCAACCTGTCCGTCGATCCGCATTTCTGCGGGGCGCCCGGTTCGGAGAATTACTATCTGAGGAGCGATTCCCCGTGCGTCCCCGAGAATCAGGATTTCGACGAAATATGTCTGCCGATGGGCGCCCGCCCCGTCGCGTGCGGCGCGGTCTCCGTCGAGAGAACCACGTGGGGAAGTATCAAGAGCATGTTCCGTTGAAATCTCAACGCGAGCGCGCTTCCGCGCGGATGCGCCGGGACCATGCCTGCGCGTCGTCGAGCAGGATATAGATCGTGGGAAGCAGGAGCAGCGTGACGAGCGTCGAGAAGGTGAGCCCTCCCACGATCGCGCGCGCCATGGGGAAATAGGGAGGGCCGCCGCTGCCGCCGATCGACGTCTTGAGGATCGAGAGCGGCACGAGGTTCAGCACCGTCGTCGCGGCGGTCATGAGGATCGGGCGCATCCTGTCCCTTCCCGCTTGGAGGATCGCCGCTTCGCGCGGGAGCCCCGAGGCCCTGAGCTGGTTGATGTGGTCGACGAGCACGATGCCGTTGTTGACCACGACGCCGATGAGGATCAGGATCCCGATCATTCCCATGATGGACATCGTCGTCCTCGTCATGAGGAAGAACCAGAAGACGCCGACCACGGAAAAGATGATCTGCGTCCAGATGGCCGCGGGGAAGAGGAGCGATTCGAAGAGGGCGGCCATGACGAAATAGATGAGCACGAGGGCGAGCAGCATGTTGACGAGCATCGTGTTCATCATCCGCTTGTCCCCGGTGAAGCTCTCGCCGAAGTTCCACGAATAGCCGGGCGGAAGGGCGTAGTTCGCGAGCGCGTTCGAAATCCGTTTCCTCGCCTCTCCCATCGTGATCTTGTCGAGATTGGCCGACACGCCGATGGCGGCCGTCCGGTTCTCCCGATGAATGCTCCGCGGGCCCGGCCTGACGAAGAAGTCGGCGACCGAAGCCAGCTTGACGGAAGCTCCGCCGCGCCCCCCCATGAGCGGCACGTTCTCCAGCTGATCGATCGTCTGGCGGTCCCGATCCTGGAACTCGAGCCGCATGTCGACCTCTCCTTCGTCGGTCCGGAACCGGCGCAGGCTGATGCCGCGCATGGCGGCCGAGACGACCTGCGCGATCTCCTCCGTCGAGAAGCCCTGCTGGCGCGCGCGATCCCGGTCGACGACGACCTGGACCTCTTTCCGCCCGACCTCCGCCTCGGATCTGACGTCCTTGAAACCGGGGACCCGCGACATCGTCCAGGCGACGTCCTTCGCGATATCGATGAGGTCGGCGCTCGATTTGCCGATGAGCTGGATGCGCACCGGCGTTCCCTGCCCCCCCTGGTTCCTGAAATCGAACGAGGGACTGGCAATGGCGAGTGTCGGAAGGTCCTTGCGGATCGCCTCCTCGACTTCTTTCATCGATTTTTTCGCCGCGCGCCCCTTGACGAGATTGATCGTCGACATCGCGTAATCGGCCTGGTAGTACGTATACACCGATTCGATCTCGAAGTCGGCCTTGCGGTCGAAGAGATACTTCTCGTAGATGTCGACCGTTTCCTCGATCTTCTCGAGCGTGTATGCGCCGTTGATGTTGTAGAAGAACCGGAGCCGCCGGTCCTCCTGCTCCCCGAACATGTCCATCTTGACGAACTTGACCGGCACGGCCACCGAGAGCAGGACGCCGAGGATAATGAGAACGCTCGCGCGCCGATGAGCGATCGTCCATGCGAGCGCGCGGCCGTAGCGGATCTGGAGCCGGTCGATCGAGGTTTCCGTCTTTTTGGCGGGAGGTTTGATGCGCGCCGCGAGCATCGGCACGATCGTCAGCGAGACGAGGAGCGAGATGCCGAGCGCGATGCAGATCGTGATCGCGATATGCTTCAGGTAGATGGCGATCTCGTCCTTTGGGCTCACGATATTCGGAAGAAACACGATGCAGGTCGTGATCGTGCCGGCGGTGACGGCGAGCGCGACCTCGCGCACGCCGATCTGGATCACATCCTTCCGGGACGGATCGATTAGCTGATGGCGCTGGATGCTCTCCGTGACGACGACCGCGTTGTCGACGAGCATGCCGATCGCGAGCATGAGCCCGAGCATGGAGAGGATGTTGAGCGAGACGCCGAGGAAATACATAAAGATGAGGGTGACGAGCACCGAGAGCGGCGCCGCGAGCGCGATCATGAGGGTCGTCGACCAGCGCCGCATGAAGTAGAAGAGGACGATGACGGCGAAGACGCCGCCGATCAGTCCCGACTTGAGAATCTCCTGGAGCGAGCTCGTCACTCCCTCGGCCTGGTTGTCCATGTACATGATGTTGATTCCCGCCATTTCGGGGAGCTTCTTGATCTCCTCGACCTCGGCGAGAATGTTCTTCGTCACGCCGACGAGATTCGCGCCCGCTTCCTTGTAGACGTCGATGCCGATCGCGTAGCGGCGGTTGAGGTGCCGGCCGTACTCGAGCTTCGGGTGCTCGTAGAAGATCGTCGCCACGTCCTTGAGCCGAAGCCCGTTCGGACCGACCGCGACCTCGCCGATGTCCTCGACGCTCGCGAATTCCTCGATGGGGCGCACGACGAAGCGCTGCCCCTCGTCCGTTATCTTTCCCGCCGTGACGAGGAAGTTGCTCCGGCGCAGCGTTTCGACGAGGCGCGCGATGTCGACGCGGTGCGCGATGATCCGGTCGGCGAGGAGCTGGATGCGGATCTCCTTCCGCGAAATGCCGTAGAGATCGACCCGCGAAACGCCGTCGATGCGCTCGATGCGCCGCTTCGCGTTGCGGTTCAGCATGTCGTAGGCGTTCGAGAGGTCCCGATCGCTCGAGATGCGCAGGATCAGTATCTGCATGTCGGACGTGGAGAATTTCCTGACGTAGAATCGCTGGAAGTCGTCGGGGAAGAGATGGCGGATGCCGTCGAGCTTCTCCTTCGCTTCGAGCGCCTTGACGTTCGCGTCGAGGCCCCAATCGAACTCGAGGTTGATGCTCGCGCCGTTCTCCCCCGAGTCGGATACCATGCGCTTGACCCCGCTGATCGTGGCCAGGGCCTCCTCGGCGGGCTTGGCGATCTGGCGCTCGATTTCCTCGGGGGTCGAGTTGGGGTAGGGGAGCTCGATGCCGAGGAAGGGAGCGTCGAGGGAGGGGAAGAATTCGAGCGGGAGGAGCCTTGAGGCGACGATCCCGAGCACGACGCAGCAGGCGAGAATCATGAGCATCGTCACGGGGCGCTTGATTGCGGTTTCGGTGATATTCATGCGCGTGTCTCCCGCCCGCGCCGCTGCGCGACGGCGCCGGGGGCTACTCCTTCCTGTCGAGCACCGAATCCACGACCGGGATGACGATGAGCGTGAGGAGCGTCGAGACGCTCAGCCCCCCGATTACGGTGATCGCCATCGGGGCGCGGATCTCGGCTCCCTCGCCGATGCCGAGGGCCAGCGGGATGAGCCCGAGCACCGTCGTGAGCGTCGTCATGAGAATCGGCCTGAGACGCGAGCGTCCCCCCGCGACGAGCGCCTCCCGCTTCTTCATCCCGCGCGCGCGGAGCTGATTCACGAAATCGATGAGCACGATCGCGTTGTTGACGACGATCCCCGCGAGCAGGATGAGACCGATGAAAACGACGACGCTGATCGTCGAGCCGGTGACGAGGAGCGCGAACACCGCTCCGATGAGCGCGAGCGGTATCGTGAAGAGGATCACGAACGGGTGCAGGAACGATTCGAACTGCGACGCCATTACGAGGTAGACGAGAAAGACGGCGAGAACGAGCGCCAGCATGAGCGATCGGAACGACGCCGACATCTCGCGGTTCTGGCCCGCGAGGCGGGCGGTCATGCCGGACGGCATCGCGATCCCGGCGATGATCGCGTTGATTTCGTCGGCTGCTCCGCCGAGGTCGCCGTAGCCGAGGTTGGCCGAAACGATCGCCACGCGCTCCTGGTCGGTTCTCCTGATCTCCCCGGGCCCCGTGTCGATGACGATGTCGGCGACGGCGTCGAGCGTCACCGGGAACGGGCTCTCCGGGTTGATGATGAGCTTGCGGATTTTTTCGACCGAGTTGCGGTCGCTCTCGGTCGTGCGGACGAGGACGTCGATTTTCCGGTCGTGCAGGGAGTAGCGCGTCGCGACGGAGCCGCGCACCTGGTCGACGACGCGCTGCGCGATCTGGTAGACGGGGAATCCGAGCGCCGCAGCGCGCTCGCGGTCGAATCGTATCTGGATCTCCGGATGGCCGCTGCGCATGGTCGATTTCACGTCGGCGAAGCGCTTCGACGTCTCGAGGCGGCCGGCGATCTCGTTCGAGACGCGCCGGAGCTCGCCGAGATCGAATCCGTACACCTCGATCTCGATAGGCGTCTTGAAGGTGAAGAGCGTCGGCCGCGCGAACTTGTACTGCACGTCGGGAAGATCCCGCATGTGCGCGCGCAGGGCGTCCATCGCGCGCTCCTCGTCCTCGCGGCCCGAGCCGCGGTCGAGCATGACGCTCAGCTCGCCCCAGTTTTCCCCGCCCTGCTCCGGGTTCGCGTCCATGCGGTTTCCGGTGCCGGCGACCGAATACATGGTGTTGATCTTCGCGGCGCCGGACGCGGCCTGCGTCACCTTGACGATATTCGCTTCGGTCACCTCGAGCGGCGTTCCCGGCGGCAGGCGGAACTCGACTTTGAATTCTCCCTGCGAAAGCTGCGGAATGAGCTCGATGCCGAGCTTCGGGATGACCGCGACGGAAGCGGCGAAGAGCGCGAGCGCGATCGCGACGACCCGCGCCTTGTGATCGAGGGCCCAGCCGATGAGCGTCTCGTACCGGTCCTCGACTCGGTCATACGCCCGCTGGAAGCCCCGGAGGGCGGGATTGAGCGCCTTCCGGATCCCGCGTCCGGCGCCGTCGCCGACCCTGTTCCAGAACCTCGTCCAGAATACGGGGATCGCCGTGAATATGGTATTTCGCATGCGCCGGGCCAACCTTCCGCCGCGCCCGGCGGGCTCCGGTTGAGCCTCCCGCGGCGCGATCCCGGCTCCGGAGGACGCCCGGATGGAAGCGAGCATCGGAATGAGGGTGAGGGCCACGGCGAGAGAGGCGAGGAGCGAGAAGGTCACCGTGAGCGCCTGATCCCTGAAGAGCTGTCCGGAGATTCCCTTGACGAACACGAGCGGCAGAAAGACGGCGACGGTCGTGAGCGTGGAGGCGATCACGGCTCGGGAGACTTCGCTCGCCCCGTCCCGCACCGCGCTCGCCGCGTCCTTTCCCTGCGCGCGATGCCGCGAGATGTTCTCGAGCACGACGATCGAGTTGTCGACGAGCATGCCGATCCCGAGCGCGATGCCGCCGAGCGACATGATGTTGAGCGTCAGGTTCGCGCCGAACATCATGTTGAACGTTGCGATGACGGAAACGGGAATCGAGAACGAAATAATGACCGTCGCCCAGAAATTCTGCAGAAAGAAATAAAGGATGATGATGGCGAGAATGCCGCCGATCACGGCGTTCGAAATGACCTCGTTCACCGCCTGCGTGATGAACGTCGACTGATCCGACACTTTCACGAGGTCGGCGTTCTCGGGCAGCAGCTCCCGCACGCGCTTGAGCTTCTTGTCGATCGCGCGGGCCACCGAAACGGTGTTGGCGTCCCCTTCCTTGTAGACGGCGATTTCGACCGCTTCGCGGCCGTTGAGCCGGGTGATCGCGTCGCGTTCCTTGAAGCCGTGCCGCACCGTGGCTATGTCGCGCAGGTAGACGGGCTTCCCGTCCTTCGTCGCGACGATGATGTCGTTGATCTCATCGATCGACTGGAACTGATTCAGCGTGCGGACGAGGTACTGCTGCGTGCCTTCCTCGAGCCGGCCGCCCGACAGGTTCACGTTCTCGGCGCCGATCTGCCGCGACAGCTGCTCGATCGGCACGTTGATCTGGGCGAGACGCCCCTGGTCGATGAGGACCTGAACCTCGTCTTCGAGCCCTCCGCTCACCTTGATCGCCGCCACGCCGAGCGCAGCCTCGAGCTCCTTCTTGATCTCTTCCTCGGCGAATCGCCTGAGCGATTTGAGCTCGTCCTCGTTGAAAACGGTCGAGTCGCCCGCGGCGGCGGCGCGCGCCGGAGCGTTCTCCGCGGCGCCGGTTTTCGCCGCGGTCCCCGCGGCCGCCGCCTTCCGGTAGAACCCGAATCGCATGATCGGATCGAGTGACGGATCGAAGCGCAGGATCGTGGGCCGCTGGATCTCGAGCGGGAGCTCGAGCGCGTCGAGCTTCTCACGCACGTCGAGCCCCGCGTAATCCATATTCGTTCCCCAGCCGAACTCGAGCACGACGTCCGACTGCCCCGATCGCGAGATCGAGCTCACGCGGTTCACGTTCTTGACGACGCCGAGCGCCTCCTCGATCGGCTTCGAGATGAGATTCTCTATCTCGGCGGGCGCCGCCCCGGCGTACTCGGTGCGGATCGTGAGCGTCGGGTAGCTGAGCTCGGGGAGCAGGTTGATCTTGAGGCGGAAAAACGAGACGAAGCCGAACAGAATGACGGCCAGCGTGAACATCGCGACCGTCACGCGGCGCTTCGTGGAGAATTCTATGATATTCATCGGCGGCTGCTTCCGGTTGATGCCGTCATCGTTTGACGATCTGAACCTTGGCGCTGTCCTTGAGACTCGCCTTGCCCGTGGTCACGATCGTGTCTCCCGGCTTGAGCCCGGTGAGCACCTCGATCGCGGTCGTGTTCACGTAGCCGGTCGTGATGACCTGGCGGTATGCGACGCTGTCGCGCACGACGAAGACCGCGTTCTCCCGGTCCTCGGATATGATCGCATCCTTCGGCGCCGTGAGCACGTTCTCGTGAACGTCGTAGATGATGTTGATCCGGGCGAACATCCCGGGCTTGAGGCGCCTCGAGGGGTCGCGCACCTCGACGGTTACCTTGACCGTTCCGGTCGCGGGATCGATCACCGGGCTGATGCGCTCGATCCTTCCGGTGAACGGCTCCGTCGAGCTCGCGTCGACCGTGAGCTTCGCGGCGAGCCCGGTGCGGAGCTTGCCGAGCTGCCGCTCGGGCACGTGCAGGACGGCGATGAGGGGGTCGAGCCCGGCGACGCGGAACACGTCCTGGTTCGGAAGCACCATGTTTCCGACCTTGATGAGCCGCTCCGCGACGACCCCGCTGATCGGCGTGCGGATCGTCGTGTATCTGAACTCCAGCTCGGCGAGATCGTAGTTCGCCTTCTGGCTCTCGTAATCGTATTTGCTCTGCTGGAACACCTCCGTGCTGATGAGGCTCTGCTTGTGCAGGTCGACGTTCCGTTCGTAGCTTGTTTTGAGCTTTTCGAGGGCGGCCTTCGCCTGGGCGAGCTGCACGGCGATTTTCTCGTCGTCGAGCTTGGCGAGGACGGCGCCTTCCTTCACGTATTGCCCCTCCTCGACCATGATCTCCTTGACGACGCCGCCGACCTTGGCGACGACGCCGGTCTCCTCCTCGGCGCCGATCGTGGCGGTCCCCGTGAAGTAAGCCGCTATGGTGCCGTTTGTTACGGCCGCTACCTCCACGGGAACGACGGCCTTGTCGTCCTTCTTTCCGTTCGCCTTCGAGTCTCCTTTTTTCCCGCAGCCCAGGGCTCCCGCGGCGACGGCCAGCGTCGCACAAACGATCAACAGCAGATATTTACGTCTCATGAACGATCCCCCTCAGGAAAAACGACTATCACTTATACGTGTCGACTAATATTAAGTTGCGATTAGCGTCGATTTTTCAATTTTCGTGAGGCATTCTACCGCTTCTGGATTCCAATATGCAGGAATTCTCACGAACGGAAAGCATTGTTGCCTCGCGGGCATTTCATGGTAGAATATTGGCTCTTTCTGATGCGTGCGCAATCTGAACGAAGGAGGGTCAGAATGGTTTACGGCGATTTTTTGAAAAAGGGGTTCGTATCTCTCGCCCTGCTCCTCTGTCTCGCCACGCCGCTCTCGGCGCAGATCGAGGACCAGCTCTCGGCGTACACGGGCGCAAACGCCACCGGATACTTGCAGCCGTTTTCGAGCGCGTTCGGCGCCGATCTCAACAGCGGCATCTTCCGCTCCGCGTCGATACCGAAGATGAGGCCGAAAATACGGCTCGAGCTCCAGGTCATGAGCGTCATCTTCGGCGACGACGACAAGACGTTCCGCGCGGTCACCGAGCGGGGATTCACTCCCGTGACGTACGCGAACGCGCCGACCGTCGTCGGTTCCGGAAAGGCGCTCATCGTGGAGGGGGACGGCGGAACGGCGTTCGCGTTCCCCGGCGGCTTCGATCTTCACTCCTTCGCGCTCGCCGCTCCCCAGCTGCGGGCGGGCGGCCTGTTCGGCACGGAGGTGATCTTCAGATACTTCGCGCTCGACGTGGGAGGGTCGGGGGATTCGGAGGATTCTGAGGATTCGGACTCGGGGCTCGGCAAGATCAGCCTTTTCGGCATCGGTCTGAAGCACAGCGTGTCCCAGTATCTGCCGCCGCTGTTCCCCGTCGATATATCCGCCGGCTTTTTCTGGCAGTCGTTCTCGCTCGGCGAAAACAAGAGCGGGGACAAGCTCATCGAATCGCATGCGCTCTCGATCGGCGTGCAGGCGAGCAAGAAGCTGGCGATGTTCTTCGAGCCGTACGTGGGTGTCTCGTACGACACGCATTCGATGGACGTCTCCTACGAGAGCGAGGCGACCGGCTCGACCACGACGATAGACGTCGATTTCGAGAAGGACAGCTCGATGCATCTGACCCTCGGGCTCTGCCTCGAGTTACCGGTTGTGAAAGGGTTTGCCGAATACAATATCGCGGGCATGAACAGCTTCGCGTTCGGGATCGGCTTCGGTATCTGACGAATGGCTTCAAGGGACAGGAGCGTGAGGTATATGAAAGCGGCAATGAAAAGAACGGGTCTTGTTCTCTTTCTCTTCGGGCTCATCCAGGTCGCGGGCGGCTGTATCATGGAGGATCGGGTCATCGAGCTCGTCATCAACGAGACGACGTGCGCGGAGTTTCTGGAAGATCACGCCACCGTGTCGTTCGTCACTCCGGCGACGGTTGATTACGCGGCCGAGATAAATGAGATTCTCGACGACAACGATATATCCCGCGAGGATCTCGTGAGCGCCAGGCTCGTGAGCGCGAGCTACGGCGTCACCGATTTCCCGACTCATGACGACTGGAACATCACCGGGTCGATCACGGTCGAGCGGAACGATATCGCGGACGGTCCGTCTACGCTTTGGGAATACACGAGCGTTTCGGTTCAGGGCGCGCTCGGAAAGAAGATACCGGCGGTATTGAACGAGGACGGCGTCGGAGTCCTCAACCGGGCGCTCGCCGAATTCATCGCGGGCGGGGCTCCGGTTCTCACGTTCAAGGTCGTCAACAGCGGCGTGACGCCGGCTCCGAGCTCGGGCGATCACCTTCTGTTCGATTGGAACGGCTGCATCGTCGTGGACTTCGTGGCGAAGACGGATGTCGAGGTGCCGGATCCGTTCTGATCTCGCGAGCCGCGTCGCCGAGATCGTTTCGGCGCCGCGCGCTACAATCTCAGCTCGAGGGCGAGGCCGGGGCGGCAGCCCGTGAAGTCGGGGCGAAGGCTCAGCCTTTCGCCCCCGGCGCGATGGATCCGCGGAATGATATATCCGACGGCGCTTCCGGCGACGGCGCCCGCGACGATATCGGTCGGAAAATGCTCCCCCGATTCGTGCCGCATGACTCCGACCGCCGCCGCGGCGAGAAGCGATCCCGCCCAGAGATATCGTCCCGCCCTCGATGCAGGATGGTAATCCGCGTAGACCACGGACGCGAACACGGCCGAGGCGAATGCTACGGACGTATGCCGCGAGAAAAAGGCTTTTCTCGCGTCGCTCGTCGTTTTCTTATCCATCGGGGCGTCCGGATTGTAGACGAACGGCCGGATTCGATCGAACGCGCCCTTGCCGAATTCGGGGAGTATGACGGCCATC
>JBFYZM010000189.1:0-9364 GCA_041309505.1 Candidatus Krumholzibacteriota bacterium | reverse complement strand
AATTGTTGAAATTCAAATACTCGATCGATTCATCGATGATGGGGCTGTAATCCACCGTCGTGAAACCGGGAAGCCCTCTCCCCACGGATACCGTCAATTTCTCCGGGGCGTCTGGGCGTATCAACCACACGAGGCCCTTGTTCCCGCCTTCGGTGCTCAGGCCCTTCTTGCCGAGACCGAGCCAGCGCCCGTAATGAGTGGCCCAGTCCTCCGGCTGTTTGACGCCGTTGATCAGCACTACGACAACCTCGGCGACGTCGTCGGTCTTGAGCCGCTGGCAGATGTCGTCCCCCGACGCGATCGTCGAATCGGACAGGGCGCCCGCCGCGTCGATCACCCATGAATCCGCCAGCGGCGGAAACGCCGGATCGCCCTTCGGCACCGAGACGTTCTTGTCATAGCGGTCGCTCGTTCCCCCGCAGGCCGCGAGGAGCGCCAGCATGCACATCAGGCACAGCGCGATTCTCTTCATGATTCCCTCTTCTTCCCGCAGACCGGGCAGGTGTGCTCCAGCTTCCTGCCGCACCCCGCCCCGCCCCCCCCGGCGCAGGCGCACGCGCAGGCGCAGCTCACGCAGGCGCACGCGCACGACATGGACGCTCCGCCGAATCCTCCTCCACCGCCGCTCGATCTGCCGCCGCCGGATCTGCCGCCGCCCCGGGCGCCTCCGGGGATTCCCCCGTAGAACATCCTGCCGCCGGAATAGCCCGCCCTCGCCGAGAACACCACCAGAATAATGATGAAAACGACGAATCCTACAACGATGAAGGCGATGACGCCCTTCACCGCGGCGCTCCCGCCGGGAGCGCCCTTCAGATTACCCTTGGCCATTCCCTCCGGGACGAGCGAGACGGGAAAGGATACATGAATGGTGAAGCGCTCTCCCTCGCCGAGGCCATACGCGTTCCACACCATCTCGTCTCCCGAAACGAGCGACGGCGGGGGATCCGCGACGACGGAATCCATGCTCGCGAAAAACTTCACGCCGACGCGCAGCGTATCGGTGGCGGCGCGGTCATACCATCCGGGCGTGAAATCCAGCTTGTAGCTCTGCCCTTCGGCGTAGAACAAACCTCTCTGAATAACCGAGAAAGAGGCCTCGAAGGTCTCGCCCGGCCGGTAATCCCGATCGAGATCGAGCCGCACGCCGCTCCAGCCCCCCTCGCTCGCGGATTCGGCGCCGGCGACCGCGCCGCCCGAGCCGACGATGGCGAAACTCCCGTTGGGCGTGCCCACCGTGATCCAGGGAATGTGCCCGCCGGTGACAAGCCATTTCTGATAGTAATCGATCGCGACGGTGCCGTCGGAATGGGGGATCAGGCCGACCCGGTAGCTCACGATGCGATAGGTTCCGGTGTCTCCGAAGGCGTAGCCGCATAACGAAAGCGCACTCGCCGCCACGAGCGTCATCAGCGCCAGCTTCTTCATCGGCCATCCCTCCCCTCGCTCCGGCTCTTCGTTCGCGGAGATTCGTCGAGAGGACACCCTCCGCCGCACTGAATCTCGTATTCGCAGCCCTTGCACTCCTCCGGCGCGAACAGATGCGCCCGCAGTTTCACGCACGTGGGATGCTTCCATATCGAAGCCCAGTCGTCCTTCAGAATGTTCCCCACGGAATCGGGCCAGGACTGGCACGGGAGCACCGTGCCGTCCGGCTGCACGGTCATGTTGTGGGCGGCCGCCGAGCAGGTCTTGACGCCGAGACCGAGCTCGAGCGGATTCGTCCCCCGGTGATAGCAGGTGGGAGAATACCATTGCAGCGTCATCCCGAGCTTCTCCGCGGTCTGACACGCCGCGGCGAGTATCTCCTTGAGCTCCGCGTCGCCGAGCCCGTTCTCTTTCTTATGCTCGACGCCGTGCCCGCTGCAGATCAGGGTGTTGCAGGCGACGTTCTTTATACCGAGGCGGTGCAGCCACTCGATCGTCCCGGCGAAGGAAGCCGCGTTGGTCTTCGTGAGGGTGGTATTGGTCACGACCTGCAGCCCTGCGCCGAGCGCCTTTCCGATGCCCGCGAACGTCTTCGCGTGAGAGCCTACGGCGCACGTTACGAGATCGTGAATCTTCGGATCGAACGATTCGACGGTGACCTGGACGTAGTCGAGGCTCGCGTCGCGCAGGGGCTGCGCGAGATCGGCGAGCTTCGTGCCGTTCGTGACGAGGCCGGTGACGAACTCATCGGCCTGGCTCACGAGCTCCACGATATCGTCGCGCATCGTCGGCTCTCCGCCGGTGAACACGACCTGCGGAATGCCCGCTTTCCACAGCACCTCGTATACCTTTGCCCACTCCGCCGCGTTCAGCTCCCGGCCGGCCGATCTCTCGCCGACGTAGCACTTCGGGCATGCCAGATTGCATCGATAGGTGACCGCGAGATCCATGCGCGCCGGCGCGATCCAATCTCCGTATTTCAGCTCTTTCGGATCGAGCCCCGCTTCCGTCGGACAGGCGCCGTTCGCGACGCTCATCAGGGTGCCGAAGATTCTGTTCAGGTCGGCGAGAATCTTCTCCCGCTTGACCTTCTTCCACGGCATGAGCCCCTTCGAGTGCTCCTCGACCATCTTACCCACGACGTAATCGATCACCGCCTGCGACTCGTCTCCGTTGCCCTGCTGGTAGAGCCACATGGCGTCGATTGTGTGAGAGACGAACTCCGCCGCCGTGCGATCGAGAACGATCGGAGGCTGGCGCCCGTCGATCCACAGGAAATTGTCCTTCGTCGGATCCTTGCGCCGGAGATGAAACCGGTGCCCGTTTATCGTCGCGTGCTGCACGCCGTCATCTCTGAAATGAGGCTTTCTTTCCACCGCGGACTCCTATTCTTTCCGTTCCGTCGGCATGCTCCGTCAATATTGGATAATCCGATCCTGCTTCGGCTTCAGTATAACAAAATGCCCGCGGCATTCAACCTTTTGCCGCATTTATCGGAGATGTGCTACTATCGCCCCGATGTCCAACTGGATTGCGCCCTTCAGAGAATTTCCGCCTGCGGCCGCGGCTTCCATGGCCTTCTCCCTGTTTTTCGCCGCCGGCTGCGATCGCGCTCCCGCGGGCTCGTCCGAAAGCATCTGCTGCGACGACGGCGCGGCCCCGGTCTTCCTGCAGTCGAAGATCGACGACGATGACGGCGACGGGAATCCCTACGACGAGAATTTCCCGACGATCGACGACGAGGACGACGATATCGCCGACCACGCCTGGATCAGGGACGAGAGCGGCGCGTACCATCTTTTCTTCCAGACCGAGGATCGCGGCTCGGGCAGCCGCATCGAGCATTACGTTTCGACCGACCTTCAGAATCTGCGATACGCCGGCGTCGCTCTTCGACCGAACCCGGGCTGCTGGGACTCGCACAGCCTCTGGGCGCCTCACATCGTCAAGAGCGGAAAGACCTATTATCTATTCTACACGGGAACCGACGGCGCCTTGGCTGACCCCGCGACGAAACAGCGCATCGGTCTCGCGACGTCGACCGACCTCATGATCTGGACGCGCAGTCCGGCCAACAAATGCCCCGGGACCGCGGGGAACGGCTGCGTCTACGAATGCGACGAATGCTGGACCGCGTGGGGCGGGGAGCCCGGCTCGTACAATCAGCAGTGTCGCGATCCGTTCGTGATGTGGGATTCGATCGATCGACGGTGGGTCATGTTCGCCACGGCGAAGAGTCCCAATCGGTACGGCGTCGTCACGGTCGCATACTCGACGAATCTCGAGGATTGGGCCGGCGCGGGATTCATCGACGCGACCCGCCGGCTGGAAACGGGCGTCGGGGGACAAACGACCGGCGGCCAGGCGGAGAATCCCTTCGTCATGTCGCATGCCGGCATTCACTATCTTCTCTTCACCGACTGGCAGGACCCCGAGGATAGCGTCTCCGTGCACGATCCTCGAACGATTGTGCAGTACGCGACGTCGTCGTCCCTGGCCGCGGACTCTTCCGGGAGCGTCAATTGGACCTACCGCGGGTACATTCCCGATCCGGGCGTGAACGCGATCGAGGTCATTCGAGTCGACCGCGACTCCCGGATCATGTCACAGAGCATCTCCAACGAGCGTTCCGGGTACTGGCCCCTCCGCCGTCGATTGCGCCTCAAATGCGTCGTCTGGGGAGATGACTTCACGTTCGGCACGTCGAACGTCAATCTGCGTTGCGGCATTACACGCCGCGCGATCGATCCAACATCGGCACAGGAGGTGTCGCGATGAGAATGCGTACCGTTGTCTTGGCCCTTTTCGTTCTCGGGATCGCTTCCGCTTCCCTGGCGCAGGGCTATGACGCCCTCGTTCGGGAGGCCGAAGCAAAGATAATGGCCCAGAAATGGGAGGAGGCGCTCGTCCTGTACGAGAAGGCCTTCCAGACGGGCGAGTTCAGCTACAACGATTTCTACAACGCCGCCTGCGCGAGCGCCCGCCTCGGCAAGATGGAGACGGCCTATTCGTATCTTCTCAAGGCGATCGACGCCGGTTTTCTCGAAAAGGATCAGCTGAATCAAGACCCGGATCTCGAGAACCTTCGGAGCGGGGCCCGGTGGCAGGCCGTCACGAACGCCCTCACACAAAAGCTGGAGACGATCGAGAGGACTTTTCCGGAAACCCGGACTGACGGCCCCGTGTTCGACCTTCCGGCGCCCCGCCATGACGGTCCGGTATCGGTCGAAGCGGCGCTGAAGAACCGCAGATCGATACGCTCGTATACCGACGTGCCGCTCACCCTCGCCGACGTCTCTCAGCTCCTCTGGGCCGCTTACGGAATCACGCAGACCCGCGAGAACGCGCCGGCCTTCATCCGCGGGGGCCTTCGCACCGCGCCGTCGGCGGGAGCGCGCTATCCGCTCGATCTCTACCTCGCCGCGTTCGACGTGACCGGGCTTCCGGCCGGCATCTACTGGTACGATTCGGAGAAGCACAATCTCGTGCGAATCGTCGAAGGAGACAAGCGCATGGAAGTGAGCGAGGCCGCCTTCAATCAGGGTATGTTCGAGACCGCGGCCGCGGCCATCGTCTATTCGGCGGTGTACGAACGGTCGATGGTGAAATACGGCCAGCGCGGGCGCGACCGGTACGTCTGCATGGATCTCGGGCACTCGGCGGAGAACGTGTACCTCCAGGCATACGCGCTCAAGATCGGCACGGTCGCCGTCGGCGCGTTCACCGACCTGTGGCTGAAGAAAGCGTGCGGCATGACCCGCGCGGAGGAGCCGCTCTACATCATGCCGCTGGGGAAAGTCGAATAGGAGGCGCGGCTTCCGTCTCGCGAAATTCGAGAGCAGACGTCACGCGCCGTCGAGCACCGCGCGGACCTTGCCGGCGAGCGCATCGACCGAAAACGGCTTCTGCAGGAAGTTGATGCCATCTTCGAGAACGTTGTAGCGCGCGATCACGTCGGCCGTATAGCCGGACATGAACAGACATTTGATTCCCGGCCGCAGCTTCTCTATCTGCTCCATCAGCACTTTGCCGTTCATCTCGGGCATCACGATATCCGTGATCACCAGGTCAACGGGAGCTTCGAGTTTCTCCACCAACGCCAGCGCGATTCCCGGGGTGCGCGCGGAGAGCACCCGGTAGCCGAACCGCGTCAGAATAGCTTTTGCCAGAAGCAAAACCGTTTCCTCGTCCTCGACCAGCAGCACGGTTTCGGTGCCGTGGAGATTGCCTTTCGCGATCTTTTCAACTTGCGCTTCCCCCCGCGCATGCGTCCGGGGCAGGCAGATCTTGAATGTCGCGCCTTCGCCCGGGGAGCTCGCGACGTCTATACATCCGCCGTTCTGCTTCACAATGCCGTACACCGTGGCCAGGCCCAGTCCCGTCCCCTTGCCGACTTCTTTCGTCGTAAAAAACGGCTCAAAGATATTATCCAACATGCTCTGCTCGATGCCCTCGCCGTTGTCGTTGACCTTCAGAAGCACGTATTCGCCGGGGGCGCACCCGGGATAATCCCCGCCCTCGTCTTCACCGATCTCGACGTTGCTCGTGGCGATCGTCACCGCCCCTGCCCCGGTAATCGCGTCCCGCGCGTTGAGCGTCAGGTTGGCCATGATCTGGTCGATTTGCGACGGGTCCATCCTGATCGGCCAGAGCCCGTCGCCCGGTTGCCAGATGAGCTCGATATGCGCCCCGACGAGCCGCCGCAGCATGGAGAGCATGCCCGAAACGACCTTGTTCAGATCGAGAACTTCGGGGCTTACGTGCTGTTTGCGGGCAAACGCGAGCAGCTGCCGGGTGAAACCCGCCGAACGCTCGGCCGCCTTCAAGATTTCCTGGAGATTCTCGTGCAGCGCGGACGACTTTTCCGCGCCCGACAAGGCGAGCTCCGCGTGCCCGATGATCACCTCGAGCATGTTGTTGAAATCGTGCGCCACGCCGCCCGCCAGGCGGCCGACCGATTCCATTTTCTGCGCCTGCCTGAGCTGATCCTCCAGGGCCCGCTGCGACGTGATATCTTCTTTGACGCCGATGAACCTGGTTATGGCGCCCGAAGCGTCGCGGACCGGCGAAATGGTGACACTCTCCCAGAAGAATGTGCCGTCCTTCTTCCTGTTGTGAAATACCCCATGCCACTCCCTGCCGGCCATGATCGTCGCCCACAGCGTCCGGTACTCCTCGGGAGAGGTCTCGCCCGATTTCAGCATTCGAGGATTCCGGCCCTTCACCTCGAGAAGAGAGTATCCCGTGATCTCGGTGAATTTCGGGTTGACGTACTCGATGTTCCCCGACGAATCGGTGATCACGACCGACACCGGACTCTGTTCGACGGCGATGAACATCTTCTGAAGCTCCTCCTCCGCTCGCTGATGCTCCGTGACATCGCGGAAGACCCATATCCGGCCGGCGACTTCGGCTCCATCCATGAGCGGGTATGACAACCTCCCGAATATCCGGCCGTCTTTGAAGTCGAGCGTATCGCGGCTGATCGCTTCGGTGCCGTAGAGGCTCTGCACTTTGCCCAGAAACGTCTCCGGATCGGAGAGCTGATTCAACACGTGGGCGAGCAGGATGCCGTCGTCCGATGACGCGATGACCTTCGGGGGAATCCGCCACATCTCGGCGAATCGAGAATTGGCGTGCATGACGCGCCCGTGCTTGTCGATGACGAGGATGCCGTCGGCGATCGAGTTTATGATGCAATCGAGCTCGTGCGCCTTGCGTTTCAGCACCGCCTCGGCCGCGCGCTCTTCCGCCTGATCGCGGAATACGAGCACGACGCCCGCGATCGCGCCGTTTTCGTCGAGAATGGGAGCTCCGCTGTCGGCGATCGGGCGTTCCGAACCGTCACGGGCTATGAGCGTCGTGTGATTCGCCAGACCCGCGACGAGCCCTTCGCGCAGGACGCGCTGAACGGGGCTTTCGACCCCGGCCCGCGTCTCTTCGTTGACGATGCGAAAGACACTATCCAGCGGCATGCCGGAGGCCTCCGCTTCGATCCATCCGGTCAGCCGCTCGGCCACGGGATTCACTCGTCTGACGCGTCCGTCCAGGCCCGTCACGATCACTCCGTCGCCGATGCTGTACAGCGTGGCTTTGATCTCTTCCTGAGCTTCGCGGCGCTCCTTCTCGGCCCGGTAGAGGTCCAGATACACGCGCTTCTGGCGGCGGTTGAACAGGAGACCGGCGATACTTCCCATGATGAGCACCGACAGCGCCGAGGAGAGCACGATGACGCGGCCATGATAATGCGCCTCCGCGAGCATCTCGTCCGAATCGACCTTGGCGATCAGGAACCACGGCGACTCGGGCACCGCGCGGATGTCCGCGAGCACCCGCACCCCGCGATAGTCTCTGCCCTCGAACCTCCCCGCGAAGCCGAGCGCAGCCCGGACCGCCGGAACGTCCGTGCTGGTAAGGGGGATGCGCAAGGTCAGGGCCGGATCGGGCACGTGGCGGAGTTTGTTCAGGAAAACCACGACGCTGTCTTCCTTGCGTATCAGAACCGTCTCGGAGGTTCGGCTTGGAGTGGGCCACGATTGAACGAGCGGGTAGAGATAGTCATCCGCGTCGGTGCGGAAGACGATGACGGCGCGCGGGGCGCCTCCGGAGTCAAGGATCGGCGCGGCCACATCCAGATGAACCTCGTCGCAGACGGGGCATCGGAGCAGATCTCCGAAGACCGCCTTTCGATCCTCGATGGCCTGCGCGATCTCGTTCTTCATAGTGAGATCGAGCTTGTGAAGTTGGGGATTGAGCGAGAGCAGAACCCGCCCGTCCGGCCCCGCAACGATGACATTCGCATATCCTTCATTCTCTCTCATCGCCTCGAGGGTCGCGACGAGGGGGCGCTTCAAGGAAGAGTCCTCCGGCGTTGCGAGCCACCGGGCGATGTGCTGCCCCAGCATTCCTTTCGAGGTTATCTGCGCGTCCGCGATCCGTTCCTTCCTCCACGACGTAATTTCGGCCGCCTTGAGATCGGCGATCGCCCGCAGATCCTCGTACTTCGCCTGGCCGACGGCCCGCGTCTCCTTTCGAGCGAACCAGAGGCCGAGGACGATCAAGGCACAAGCGGCGCAGCCGAAGAGGCCGAACAGACGCCACCGGAAAGCGTTGAGCCGAGCCCGTTCATTCATCCGGGGTCACATCCTCTTTCTCCGCGGGCCATATACCGCCGGAAACCCGTCCATGCCTTGTATGGATTATGTAGTACTTCTAGCAGATGCACCGTCTCGGGGCAATCTCTATTATTGCAGAGGGACTGCGCGGCTTGCGTTCCGACGAAGTTGGCCCGCGATCTCAGCTTCCGAAAACTTTCCGCAGCAGCTCGGTCGTGCGGGCCAGGGGGTCTTCCCTGATTCTCCGCTCTTCCGTCGCGAGCACGGCGAACAACCCCGCCAGGGCACGGTCGGTCACATACTCGTCGAGATCGACCAAACGCTGCGTCCCCGTCGATGGAAGACCGTTATAGGCGACCGCGATCTGATTATAGATATTCGCGATTCCGATCTCTCCGATCTTCTGCTCAATGATGGGATGGAAGCGCTCCCGCAGGGCGGCGGCGGTCCGATCGTGGAAATAGTCGGTCGCCGCCGTATTCCCCCCGCGGAGAATCCCGAAAGCGTCGGCGACGGTCATGCTTGTTATCGCACTCCAGAAAATGTCCCGGGCTTCCCCGGCCGCGCGTTCTGCGGCCCGGTTCATGCCGACCTCGAGCTCGTCGACCTGGCTCCCCAGTCCCAGCTGGCGCAGGGTCGAGGCCACGGATACCAGCTGCTCGGGAACGGCGATCCGGATCAGCTGATTGCCGAGGTATCCATCCAGCTTCGAGGTGGACAGCACGGTATTCTGCGTTCCGATCTTCAGCGCCTCCCTGATGCCCGCGATGACGGTGGCCTCGTCGAGCGTTTCACCGCCGCTTGGATTCCCTTTGAGAATG
>JBFYZM010000188.1:0-3695 GCA_041309505.1 Candidatus Krumholzibacteriota bacterium | reverse complement strand
AGGCCGAAGATCGCGAGCACCGCAACGAAAAGGACGAGGAAGACGATGCCCTGGGTTGTCATAGAACCTTCTTCAGCTCCTCCGTCAAGAGCGGCACGACCTCGAAGAGATCGCCGACGATTCCATAGGTGGCTCGTTCGAAGATCGGAGCGTTCGGATCCTTGTTGATCGCGACGATAACCTTCGAGGTACGCATTCCCGCCAGGTGCTGGATCGCCCCGGATATCCCGCATGCGATGTAGAGCTTCGGATTCACGATCTTGCCCGTTTGCCCGACCTGGATCGCCACCGGCGCGAAACCCGCGTCGACGGCGGCGCGGGACGCGCCGACCGCCGCGCCGAGGAGATCGGCAAGATCCTCGAGAATCTTGAAATTCGCCTTGTCCTTCATGGCGCGGCCGCCGGTCACGATGACGTCCGCCTCGGTGAGATCGGGACGTCCCCCTTCGAGAGGAAATATCTCGGTGACCATGGCGCGGATCGCGTCCCTCATGACGTTCGACGCGTGCGTTTCGATCGGAGTGCCGCCTCCGGAGGGTTCGGCGGGAGCGATGTTGTTGGGTCGGATCGAGATATAGTTCTGCCTGTCTCCCGACCGGGCGATCTCGATATACGCCCTGCCCGAATACACCGGCCTGCGGGCCACGCACCGGGATCCCTCCATGCGCACGTCGACGCAGTCGCTGAACATGACTCCGTCCGCCCTCGCGGCGACGCGCGGACCGAGATCCCTCCCCATCGCCGTGGCGCCCAGGAAGACATACGAGTACGCTCCCCGCTTCGCGATATCGGACAGAACCGCGGCGTACCCCTCGGTCGAATAGCGCGCGAGAGCCTCGTCCTCGGCGACGACGATCTTTCGCAGCCCGTACCCCGTCAGGCCCTCGGCCGCCGCGCGCGCGCCCGCTCCGATGAGCGCCGTATCGATCGCTCCGCCCGTCTCCGCCGAAACACGCCGCGCCGCGCCGATGAGCTCCTTTGTTATTTTCTTGATTCCGCCTCCGCGGATCTCCCCGAATACCAGGATATCGTTCGCCATCGCAGGAATCCTCCCTATCGGACAGTGCTTAAACGACCTTCGCCTCTTCGCGGAGCAGCCGCACGAGCTCCTTCGCCGCATCCCGCATCTCTTCGGCCTTGACCATCGTGCACCCCGAGCTTTTCGGCGGAGGCAGCCAACGCAGGATCGTGCTCCGCGCTTCGCCGGGCACCTGGCTGAAACCGAGATCGGCAAGCGTCTTCTTCCGGATTTCCTTCTTCTTCGCTTTCATGATGCCGGGCAGCGAGGCGTACCGCGGATCGTTGAGCCCTTTCTCGCACGATATGATGACGGGGAGACTCGTTTCGACCTTTTCGTCTCCTCCCTCGACGCGCCGCCGCACGGTCGCTCGTTTCGCGTCCGCAGCGATCTCGAACGCGGTCGCCACGTTCACCTGCGGAATATCGAGCATTTCGGCGAGGATCGACTGGACCTGGCCCATATCGTCGTCGATCGCCTGTTTGCCGCAGAAAATGATATCGAATCCTTCCGCCTTGATCGCCTTCGCCATGAGGGCGGCGATCACGAAGGGATCGGGACGCTCAAGCGTTTTGTCGCAGACGTGAACGGCGTCGTCGGCGCCCATCGCGAGCGCCGTCCTGATGAGTTCGGTCGCTTCCTCGGGCCCCACGCATATGACCGTCACCGTGCTCGTTCCGCCCATCTTCTCCTTGAGCCGCAGGCCTTCCTCGACGGCGTACTCGTCGTATGTGTTGATGACGTACTTGACGCCCTCGTCCTTGATGCCGGTTCCTTCCTGGTTGATGAGGATCTTCGCCTCGGTATCGGGCACCCGTTTCAACAGAGCGAGTATCTTCAAGAGCTCCTCCTTTCGCTGCCGTGATCATCAATCCGGAACGGTGCGTTCGAATTCATCGATGACCGCCTTCGAGATAACGATTCGCTGAATCTCGCTTGTTCCCTCGTAGAGCTCGGTTACGCGGGCGTCTCGAAACAGCCGTTCGATGAGAAATTCCTTGGTGTAGCCGACTCCTCCGTGCATCTGAAGAGCGTCGTAGACGACCGTGTTCGCCGTGCGGCTCGCGAAGAGCTTCGCCATCGCCGCCTCCTTCGAACACGGCTCTCCTGCGTCCCTGAGCTTCGCCGCGCGGTACGTGAGAAGCCTCGCCGCCTCGACCGCCGTCGCCATGTCCGCGATCTTCCACCGGGTCGATTGAAAATCGACGATTCTCGTATGAAATTGTTTTCGCCCGCGCGAGAAGCGCACGCCTTCGTCGAGCGCCGCCTGCGCGATGCCGACGGCCTGCGCGGCGATGCCGATTCTTCCGCCGTCGAGACCCGCGAGCGCGATCTTCATCCCCATCCCCTCCGAGCCGAGGAGATTGTCGGCGCTCACGCGGCAGTCCTCGAAAACGAGCTCCACCGTCGTCGACGCGTTGAGCCCCATTTTCTTCTCGATCTTGCCGATCGAAAAGCCCGGAGAGCTCGGCTCGACGACGAACGCGCTGATGCCCTTCGTCCGGTCCGCCGGGTCGGTCCGGGCGAAAACGACGATCGCTCCCGCCTGATCGCCCGTCGAGATGAAGAGCTTCGCGCCGTTCAGGATATACTCGTCTCCCGTGCGGACGGCCGAAAGGCGCATCGCCGAAACGTCGCTCCCCGCTTCTGATTCGGTGATCGCGTAGGCGCCGAGCATTTCTCCCGAGGCGAGGCTCGGAAGGAATCGCCGGCGGATCTTCTCGCTTCCGTACTTGAGGATGCACCAATTCGTCAGCGAGTTGTGCACCGACATCGTCACTCCCGTCGACGCGCATACCGCGTTGATCTCCTCGAGGATGAGAACGAGAGAAAAGGTCCCGAGGTCGACGCCGCCGTATTCTTCGGGCACCGTGACGCCCATGAATCCGAGCTCGCCGAGCCTCTTGAATATTCCCTCGGGAAATATTCCCTTCTCGTTCGCCTCGATCGCGACGGGAGCGAGCTCCTTCCGCGCAAAATCCCGGACGGTCTTCTGGATCATCCGTTCATCTTCGGTGAGTGGATACTGCATCGATCTTCCTTTGTCTCCCGCCGCGTAAAAAGATCGCCTCGCGAGCGATCGAAGAAGCTGTTAACTTTGCCTAAAATATTGCACTAAAGAGATACGATACATCATGAGGGAAGAGGCTGTCAATGCCCATTACCGAAGCCTCCGCGCCGAATCCGCCCCGGCCGCGACCCGGTTCGCGAAGAAGGGCTTGATGCGGGTCCCCGAGCCCTGTACAATACGCGCGCGAACGCCCGAAGGAAGGAGCACCGTGCCAGCAAAACGCGCCGCCGCGAAGAAATCGCCGCGGGACAAAAAAAAAGAGGATTCGTCGATCTGCAAGAAATGCGTCCCCGCCAGATGCTGCATGTATTTCTCGACCGAGATCGACGCGCCGCATAACGCGAAGGATTTCGACGATATTCTCTGGATGCTCGCTCACCGGGATGTCGAGATCTACACGAAGCGCAGACGGTGGTACGTAATGGTAAAAACCCCGTGCCGGTTCCTGGATCCGGCGCGGGGTTGTCTCATCTATCCTTCACGGCCGCGGATCTGCCGGGCGCATCATCCCGCCGAGTGCGAGTTCCACGAGGAGTACGACTTCGATCTCCACTTCCACTCGTACGAGGAGCTCGAACGCTACTTCAGGTTGAAGCATCCGAAATA
>JBFYZM010000187.1:0-10068 GCA_041309505.1 Candidatus Krumholzibacteriota bacterium | reverse complement strand
CGACGCTCTTCGCCGTCTCCGCCGCTTCCTGCTCGTACGTTTCGGCGTCGAGCCGCGTTTCGTCGAGGGTGACGAGACTCGTTTGGCACACCGGCGCCTTCCCGCACCCTCCGGAAAGCAGCGCCGCCGCCAGGAGGATGGAAAACGGCACTATCACCATCCTGCGTAATTTCATAACTCACATTCCTCCTTATGCTTAGAAATCGTAGGTTTCTTCTTACGTTAATAACGCTTCCGCATAAAGTCAAGGGAAAAGCCGATAAAAAAGAGCGCGCGGACCGCCGCACGCGCGTCACCGGGGCTTCGAATCGTCCGGCGCCACCCTGATATGAAGATCGTCGAGGAGCTGTTCCTCCACCTCGGACGGGGCCCCCTCCATGAGGGAAGTCGCGCTTTGCGTCTTCGGAAACGCGATGAAATCGCGGATCGTCGTTCCCCCGAACATGATCATCGCGATGCGGTCGAGCCCCAGGGCGATGCCGCCGTGGGGGGGAGCTCCATACTGAAACGCCTCGAGGAGGAATCCGAATTTGCGATCGGCCTCTTCCGGAGTGATGCCGATGATGGCGAAGAGCCGTTCCTGCAGCTCACGGTGATGGATCCGGATACTTCCCGAACCGAGCTCCGTCCCGTTGCAGACGAGATCGTAGAGGTGCCCACGGACCTTGCCGGGATCGCTCGCGAGCAGGGGCAGATCCTCTTCGAAAGGCATCGAGAAGATATGGTGGGCGGCTTCCCATCCTCCCGCTTCGCCCGGGACGAAGAGGGGGAATCGATTCACCCACAGGAACCGGTGGCCTTCGCCCCCGGCGAGAAGATGCTTCCGCCCCAGATTGAGCCTGAGCTCTCCGAGCGCCTTCCTCACGACGGCCTCGTCGCCGCCGACGAGAAGGATGAGACCCGGCGCGGCGTCGAGACCGAACGTCGACCGGAGCGCCGCGAGGTTCGCCGCGGTGAGAAACTTCGAGATGGAAGAGGAGACGCCGGACGCCTCGAGCTTGATCCAAACGAGCCCCCCCGCTCCGGAGGTCTTGACGACCGTCTCGAGATCCGCGATCTCGCGCCTCGAAAAGGCGGCGCCGCGTTCGAGCGAGATACCCCGCACCGTCCCGCCGCGCTCGAGGATCGACCGGAAGACCCCGAATTCGCACTCCCGGAACACGCTTCCGCAGTCGCGGATTTCGAGCCCGAACCGGACGTCCGGCTTGTCGCTTCCGTAGAGGCTCATCGCCTCGCCGTAATCGATGCGCGGAAACGGGATCGGAACCTCGACGCCGAGAACGCGCAGGAAGAGCTCGTGCATCAACCGCTCGACGACGGAGAAGATGTCTTCTTCCGTCACGAAGCTCATCTCGATGTCGATCTGCGTATGCTCGGGCTGCCGATCCGCGCGCAGGTCCTCGTCGCGTAGGCAGCGGGCGAGCTGAAAATAGCGGTCGAAGCCCGATACCATGAGAATCTGCTTGTACAGCTGCGGGCTCTGCGGGAGCGCGTAGAATTTCCCCGGCTGGAGCCTGCTCGGCACGAGGTAGTCGCGCGCTCCTTCCGGCGTGCGCCGCACGAGCATCGGCGTCTCGATCTCGAGAAACCCCTCCCCGGCGAGAAACTCCCTCGCCGCCATCGCGAGCCGGTGCCTCATCTCGATGTTCCGCTGGAGCGGCTCGCGGCGAAGATCGAGATAGCGGTACCTCAGGCGCAGGTCGTCGTTGGCCTGCACGTCGGTCGTCACGGCGAACGGAGGAACCTCGCTCCGGTTGAAAACGGCGATCCGGGACGCGACGATTTCGATCGCCCCCGTTTTCATCTGCGCGTTCACCATGTCTTTCGGGCGCGGCCGCACCGTCCCCGCGCAGGCGATGACGTCCTCCGCGCGGAGCGATTTGAAGATGCCGTGGAGATCCTCCGCGTCCCGCTCCGTGACGAGCTGCACGATTCCGGTGCGATCCCACAGATCGAGGAAGGTGAGATGCCCGAGCTCCCGCACCCGCTTCACCCAACCGGCGAGAATGACCTCTGTGCCCTCGTCCCGCGCGCCAACTTCTCCGCAGCGATGCGTGCGTTTCCACGAAGCGCCGTAATGATCGATCGAACGCTCATCCATTCGTCCGCTCCAATTCTCCCGCGACCGCCTCGGCGAGAGCGCCGGCGTCGACCGGACGCTGCTCGCCCGTCTTCATGTTCTTGAGCGCCACCGCTCCGGATGCGATCTCGGAGAGACCGACGATCACGGCGAGCGGGGCGAGCTCGTCGGAAGCCGCCTTGAGCTGCTTCTTGAGGCCCCGCTCCGAGAGATCGACGAGCACGGAACGTCCCTGCGCGCGAAGCTCCCGGGCGATGCGCAGGGCACGGGCGTCGAACGACGCGTCGAGCACGACCACGAAAACGTCCGTCCGCCGCTCGCGTCGCGCGGCGGCGAACGAAGCGGGAAGAATCTCCATGAGGCGTTCCATCCCCGCCGAGAAGCCGACGGCGGGAATCGACGGCCCGCCGCAATCCTCCGCGAGGCCGTCGTAGCGCCCTCCCCCGCAGAGCGCGTTCTGCGCGCCGAGCGAGGGATGAAGGATCTCGAACGCGGTTTTCGTGTAATAATCGAGACCGCGGACAAGGAGCGGATCGAGCGCGTACCGGATGTCCATATCGCCGAGCATTCCCTGGAGCTTTTCGAAATGGCCGCGGCAATCGGCGCAGAGATGATCGGTGATTCTCGGAAGCCGCTCCTTCACGGAGCCGCACTCCTTGCAGTCGAATATTCTCAGGGGATTCGTTCCCGTCCGCTCGAGACACGCCGCGCAGAGTTCCCCCCGGAGCCCTTCGAGCTCAGCGGTGAGAACCGTCTTGAAAGCGGGACGGCACACGGGACAACCGACGCTGTTGAGCCGCACCTCGAGCTCGGGAAAACCGAGCGCGCGATAGAGTCCGAGGCTCGTCTCGATGATCTCGGCGTCGATCCCGGGCCCCTTCGATCCGAGCGCTTCGGCCCCGATCTGGTGGAACTGCCGGTATCTCCCGGCCTGCGGCCGGTCGTACCTGAACATGGGCCCGGCGTACCAATACCGCGAGATGCCGCCCGAGCGGTAGAGACCGTTTTCCAGGTACGCGCGCATCACGGACGCGGTGTTCTCCGGCCGGAGCGTGAGACTGCGCCCCTTCCGGTCGGGGAAGGTGTACATCTCCTTCGTCACGATGTCGGTCGCTTCCCCCACCGTGCGCACGAATAGCTCGGTTGACTCGAAGACCGGCGTCCGTATCTCGCGGTAGCCGGAGCTCCGAAGATATCCGGCGAGCGCAAGCTCGACGAGGCTCCAGTCCTCCATCCGATCCCCGAAGAAATCGTTCGTACCCCTCGGTTTCGTGTATTTCATGTTTTCTCCGGACGCCCGGCCGTCGCTCGATAGCGTCTCATTCCGATCAGAGCTCCGGTCGCGACACCCGCCATATCGGCGGCCCAGTCCCAGCCGTTGGCGTCGCGCCCGGGAATATACTCCTGGTGATATTCGTCGATGCTCGCGATCGCGAGCCCCGTTCCGAGAACGATGAGCCAGGCCGGAATCCCCATCCGCCACCGCTCCACGCGAATCCCCCGGTAAAAGAGAAAGGCGAGGATCAAGTACTCCATGAAATGAGCGACCTTGTCCGACCATTGCGGCAAGCCGAACGGATTCCCCGGCAGCCGGGGAATCGACGATCCCACGAAGATGAGGACGACCCAGGCGAAAAACGGGAGCCATTGCTTCAGGGTATTCGATCGCACCGTGCTTCCTTCGTTCTCGACGCGCCGAGCGCCGCCGCAGGGAAATTTGTAATATACCGTCCGCGCATGCTCCGGTCAACCGCGGAGCCTCGCCTTCATCGCGCGAACCGTCGGCGGGAGTCTCCCTCCTCCCCCCGGGGAGGATCGCCCGGCGCAGGCGGAATCATCGTACCGAGCTTCTTGATGAGCTCGATATCGCTCTCCCGGGGCTTATACAAACCGGCGATTCCGAGCGCGGAGAGCTCGCCGCGCAGGGAACGGGGCACGCGGTCGAGCACGCCCGGAAGGCGCCTCGCGAAGCTCCTCCTGTCCTGCGCGTACGACGACGGATCGTAGGCGATCACGATCTCGGGAAACGCTTCCCCCTCGCAGAACACGTCGAGCTCGCCGTCGCGCACGATGCCGGCCTTTCTCAGCTCCTGCAGGCGTTCGAGCGAGATGCCGCCCGCGTCGTACGCGCCGTACAGCACGCCGAAGACGACCCGCTCCTCGCCCGGGTACGAACCGGCGAACTCGATCGACGCCTCGGAGAGAGCGTACCCCGATCGCTCGAGCGCGCGGTACGGCGCGAGAAAGCCCGCGGCCGAGCGTGAAGAACCGAAAATGACGCGCGCTCCGCGGGCGGGGAGCGCCGCGACGCCCGCCTTCACGAGGACCGAGCTGCGCGAGTATCGGTGCGCTTCCCGTTCGGCCGCGAGCAGCGCGCATCCGAGCTCCCCTCGCGAGAGCGGCGCGGAGAGATCGAGGGACGTCGTGACGTAGAAATCGCACCCCGCGAGTTCCTGATCCGGCCGAAGGTACCGCCAGCGGATGTCCCCATGCCCTCTGGCCCGGCAGAACTCGGAAAATTGCTCGAGCGCGGATCCGGCGCGGGCCGAATCGAACGTGCATACCCCGACCACGATAGGCGTGTGCGCCATATCGTTCGCCTCGAGAAACAAAGCGCCGACGGCGAGCGCGACGATCGCCGAGAATATGATAACCGTCGTCCACCGGCTCAGGCAGGACGGGACCGACCGGCAGGATCGGAGAATATCGGTTTTTCCGCCGTTTTCCATGAGTGCGGCCTTATCGCTTCGGAAGCACCTTGACTTCGAAAGAATCGACGTCGATCGTAAAGGTATCGATCCCCTGCGGAACGATGACCTCCGGCCGGATCCAGCTCGTCCCCCGCAGGCCGGGAGGAATGCTCAGAATAATGGACAGATCTTCGTTCACGAGACGGTTGACGAGATCCTCGGGCCCCTCGACGGTGAGCGAAGCGGTCGACGGCGAATACTCGATCAGGAAACCGTCCTCCTCCTGAAGCAGCGTCGGCGGTATTCCCGGCATCGTCCGTACGGCGCGCTTCGCTATCCCGATCTCGACGCGAACGCTGCGCGGAATCGCTTCGCGTCGTTCGCCGGCGTGGAGCGCCGCTTCCTGCGAGAATCCGCTCCTCTTGTTCCGCAAATCTATCGGCTCCGTCTCGACGGCCACAACGCCGCTCATCGCCGCCGCCGTGCCGCGCATGAGGACCCGCGGGGGACTGACGGACGGCTGACCGACGAGGATCATCCCCTTCGGAACCGAACCCCGAAACACGGGAGTGACCGGCACGTATGCGCTGACGATCCTCTCGAAATCGAGCGTCAGCGATTTCGGAGATTCGATCGCCGCATCCCCGGCGGAGAATCCGGCGGGTAGATTGAGAATCGCAGCCGAAAGGGGCACGACGACTCTCCCCTCCTTCGCGCCGCCGAGATCGACGGTTCCCCTGATCCTGCTCAGGAACCGGAGCTTCATGAGCTCGCTCCGCGCTCCCCGCATCGTAACCAGGACCTCTTTCGGCGCCCCGCTCGCGACGCTGAGGCTCTCCGGAATATTCACGAGATCGAGCCGGACCTTGAAGGTCTGTCTCTCCCCGATCTGGGCGGTGACATAGAGCCAGAGGAGACTCGCGAACAGGAGTGAGACGATCTTGATCCCGATGTTCTCCGTCAGTGCCCGATACAGATTCCGGAAATGCACGACGCGACCTCGCCTATTCCCCGGCGGTCGGGCCGGATTGACGGGGGTGTTTTTCGAGGAACGAGACGATCCCTTCCGCGAGCGATTTCGCGAGCCATCGCAGGTAGCCCTCCTTCGAGACGATCGCCGCCTCTTTCCGATTCGAGAGGTAGCCTCCCTCGACGAGAATCGAGGGCATCGCGATGCCGCGCAGAACGATCAACGACGCCTGCTTGACCTTCCTGAACGGGATGGGCGGATCCACGCGAATCGCCGAAGCCACCTCATGGGCGAGCTCGGAGCTCCCCTGTATGGCGCCGGCGAGGCTCACGTCGAAGAGAATCGACTTGAGATCGTCGTTGAACCCGGCGGTGTCGGAGCCGGCCTCGGCGAGAAGATTCTCGCGCTCCGCGACGGCCGCGGCGTTTTCGTCCGATGCCTCGAGCGAGAGGAAGTAGACCTCGAGGCCCCGCACCTTCGAACTCTTATTCGAGTTGAAATGCAAGCTGACGAAAACCTCGCCTCCCATTTCGCGGGCGAACGAGACGCGCCGGACCCAATTCACGTCGTAGTCGCCGTCGCGGACGAGAATGGCGCGATACCCCGGACGTTTCTCGATCTCGCTCTTGAGTATCTTTGCGAGCTTCAGGTTGAGCGTTTTTTCCTGGATTCCGCTGCGCGATATTGTGCCGGGCGCATCTCCGCCGTGACCGGGATCGATGATGACGACGCGATCTCCTCCGGCGCCGCACGGGGCCGCCGTCGGCTTCGCCCCGGGAGACGCGCCGCCGCCGGCTTCCTTCGCGGGGCTTCCCGGCCTCTTCGATTCATTCGCCGCACGCTTCTGCCCTCCGGCCTCCGGCCTCGCAACGTCTATGACGACGCGATGCGGCTTGCCCGAACCGGGTTTCAGGGGAAAATGGGAGAATTCGGCGCGCCGGGGAAGATCGAGAACCACCTGGGCGCCGGACTTCAGTCGGTTCACTCGGATCCGGTCGATGAGGCCGTCGCGCACGTCGATATTCCGCACGCCGGCCGCGAAACGGCAATTCGGCAGGTCGACGACGATCCGGAACGGGCCGGCGGCGGTCTTGACGGAATAGCGCGACTCGCCGCTCAGGTCGAGGACGATCCTCGTCCGGTCGCTTTCCGTGCGGAAACGCACTTCCGTCACCGATCGCGGCGCCGCCGCGGCGGACGAGGAAGCACCCCCGCACTGACATGCGACGACGAAGAACGCGAGCGCGGCTCGAAGAGAAAACGCCATACGATACCTCGAATGATGCGCCTGACCTGCCTGTCGCAATCGGTCGCGGACGAGTCTAAGCGGTTACGGCCCGACTGACAACAGAAATTGAAGGGGATGCGTTCCGGCCGACCCGCCGGATCAATCGTAGCTGGTGCCTTGGGGAATCACGTACTGGAGCGGATCGCGATGCACCTTCCGGAACAAAACCTCGTAATGCAGATGGCTGCCTGTCGAATGCCCCGTATTCCCCACCAATCCGATGATCTCCCCGCGTTTCACCTTCTGCCCGCGGGTCACGAGGATCTTCGAGAGATGGGCGTACCGGGTGGCGAACCCGTTCTCGTGGGTCACCTCGATCATGAGGCCGAACCCGCCGTTACTCCTCGCCATGCTCACCACGCCCTCGGCGGTGCTCATGACGGGACTCCCCATGCGCGCGCGATAGTCGAGCCCCGAGTGATGGACTACCTCGCCGAGAAAAGGATCCATTCTCCGGCCGAAACGGCTCGAGAGGAATCCCCCTGTGAGGGGACGTATCGACGGCGTTCCGTCCCTGATCTTGTGCTCCTTCTCGAGGACCGATATGACTTCCGAATAGCTCTCGAGCTGAATCTCCGATTGCCGGAGCATCTGGCCGAGACTCTCGTCGACGACGCTGAATACGCTGTCGGGATACGCGGCTTCCATCCGGTCGAGGTCGGGGGCCTCTCCGCCGACACCGGCCTCCCAGACGTCCGCCGAGAGCGGATCGAGGCTCGCGAGCAGGCGGGCCTGGTTCTGGAGCTCGAAGCTCAGGTTCATCTTCGCCTTCAGTTTTTCGGTTTCGGCGCGGAAGCGGCCGAGCTCCTCCGCGAGACGTTCGTTCTCCGCCTTGAGATTCCTGACGGCCACGCCGTTATAGATGCGGCCCGCGCGGGTGGTTATGAATGCGACCGAGGAGATGAGCAGTGCGGACACGGCGACGAGCACGCCGATGGCGAGGATGCGGGGGATCCGTATCGTCTTCACTCCCGCGTTCGCTCCGCGAATCCACAGGAAATTGAAATTGCGATCCATTCGATCTCCGCGCTTGAAGTTCCCGGATTGCCCTTTGTATACCGTATAACGTAGTAATCGTCCCGCATGCATGTCAAGCGATTAATCCCTCCCGCCCGCCGAAGGTGCAAAGGGCATACCAGCGAGGGATGAGCGGGCATAAAAAAGGGCGGTGGAATGAGCTTTCCGCCGCCCTTGCAATTCGTCGATCGACCGGAATCAATCCTGCACGTACCCCTTCAGGTACTTGCTGCGGGAATTGTGCCGGAGGCGCAGTATCGCCTTTTCCTTGATCTGCCGGATCCGCTCCCTCGTGAGGTGCATCCGCTTGCCGATCTCCTCGAGCGTGAGCGGCTCCTCCCCTTCGATGCCGAAGTAGAGCGACAGAATCTGCCGCTCCCTGTCGGTCAGCGTATCGAGCGCTTTCTGCATATCGTCGCTCAGCGCGTTCACGTAGGTCTGCTCGTCCGGAGATTCGAGATTGTCGTCCGCCAGATAGTCGACGAGCGAGTTCTCCTCCTGATCGTTGCTGAACGAAGCGTCGAGCGAAAGATGGCTGTTCGCTATCTGCATCGTATCCCTCACCTCGTCGTGGGGGAGCTTCAGCTTTTCGGCTATCTCCGAGACTTCGGGGGTCCGTCCGAGCTCCTGGTCGAGCTGTCGCGCCGCCTTGCCGATGCGGTACAGCGTGCCCGCGCGGTTGAGCGGAAGACGCACGATCCGCGATTGCTCGGCGAGGGCTTGCAGCATCGCCTGACGGATCCACCACACGGCGTACGAGATGAACTTGTAGCCTCTCTTCTCGTCGAAGCGGTACGCGGCCTTGATGAGACCGAGATTCCCCTCGTTCACGAGATCGGCGAGAGAAAGCCCCTGATTGACGTACTGCTTCGCGATGGAGACGACGAAGCGAAGGTTCGCCTTGACGAGAGCGTGAAGGGCCGTCTCGTCCGACTTGCGGATCCTCTTGGCGAGATCGCGCTCCTGCTCCCTCGTGAGGAGCGGAGTGTTGTTGATCTCCTTCAGATAGAGGTCGAGACTTCTCTCGCCCATGTAATCGCCGTTCTCCCTGTTTTCCGAGTACATCTCTTCCTTTTCCCTCAGTCCATCCTCATTCATGATAAACCGCCTTCGGTACCCGCACGGTTTCTGTCGTGTCCGTCTTACTTAGACCTTTCACAAGGTACGTACACCTTGCGCACCAAAAAGTTCTTCTATTTCGGTGGGGTTCTAAGTGCAGGTATCGTTGGCGAAACGATTTACTCTCCTGGCACAACTGCAATGTCACCCTTGCATGTAAGAGTGTACCCGCATACCGGAATTCTGTCAAGAATTATTCTTGAAAAATCGCGCATTCTCTCCCTTGTCCAGTCCCGATCGGCGCCCTGGGATTCTAACTTGACGTAACATGCTGTATATAAATACATTATGACGATTCTGGCTCCGCGAGCGCGTCGCGTAATCCACCGCCCCCCGCCTGCGCGGAGATGCGCGAGGGTTTTTCGCTTGCCATCCCCCATCGATTCTGCAATAGAATCCAGTACCGTAATTCGGGCTCTTTCGCCTCGCGCGGAGTAGAATCTATGAGAGAAACCGTATTCTTCGTTTCGGACACCCATTTCAGATTCGACGGCCTGGGGGCGGACGAGCGAGCGAAACGCGACCTCTTTATCTCCTTCCTCGCAGGGCTCGAAGGAGCATCCCGGCTCTATCTTCTCGGGGATATTTTCGATTTCTGGTTCGAATATCGCAGCGTCGTGCCGCGGTACTACCGGGACGTTCTCGACGCCCTCTCGTCCCTCAGAAGGAGCGGCACCGGGATATACATCGCGGGGGGCAATCACGACTTCTGGCTCGGATCCTTCGTGTCCGAGACGCTCGGGTTCACGATCCTTCCCCCATTCGCCACGCATACGATCCAGGGAATCAAGGTGACGATGACGCACGGCGACGAGCTTCTCCCCGGCGACTACGGCTACAAGCTCCTCAAGGCGGTCATCCGCAGCCGGCCGGCCGTCGCCGCGGCGCGCGCGGTCCATCCCGA
>JBFYZM010000186.1:0-18874 GCA_041309505.1 Candidatus Krumholzibacteriota bacterium | reverse complement strand
TCGGGATGTCGGGAGGAAGGTTGTTGTATATCACGTCGACCGCTTCGGGATAGATGACGAGCCCGATATCCTTCTCGATCTTCTTCTTCATATCGGCGATCATCTTCTTCTGCTTGTCCCCCTCGACTTTCTTGCGCGCGTACTGGAGGTCGTGTCCGGGCGTTATCTTCCGGATAGCGTGGACCTTGAGGATCGCCCATCCCGTCTCTATCTGGAGGGGCTGTGTGATATCCCCCTCCTTCGTGTTCGTCAGGGCCTCTTCGATCCAGTAGTACATGTCACCTATCGTGCTCGTTCCGAGGAATCCGCCTTCGCCGGCCCCGGGGGCCAGCGAGTATTTCTTCGCCATTTCCGCGAAATCGGCCCCGCCGGCGAGCTGATCCCGGATGGCGCGCGCCTCATCCTCGTTCGCGACGAGGATCTGGCTCAGCGTGTACTCGTTGTGCATCTGCTCGAAGAAATCCTTCGCTTCCTGCTCGGTCACCTTGACCTTCTTCGCGACGTACTCGTTCTCCATCGCGGCGACGAGGTACTGCGACCTGAATCTCTCAAGGAAATCGGCGATGTCCTTCTCCTTCTCGTATCCCGCGGCGAGCGCCTTGAGCGTCATGACTTCCTTGTTGATCATGATGTCGAGAAGCTCCTTCTTGCCCTCGAGGTCGTTTGTCTTGGGCAGGAACTTCTCGTCCATCGTCGCGACCGCCTTGTTGAAGTCCCCCACGGTGATCTTCCGGTCGGCCACCTTGGCGACGACGAGGTTCTCTTTTTTGCCGCATCCGAGGGAGAGCGCGACGCCGGCCGCAAGGATGCACAGAATCGTTTTCTTCAAAGCAGGCTCCTTTCTCGATCCACTGTTCGGCATGTGATGCCAAAGGCTCCCCGAGGGAGCCGTGCACGACGGTAAAAACGGTTTCCGGGCAAACCCCCGGGAGGGGCGCCCTCCATACTGTTTAAACTACTCTATTTATCAGAAAATTCCAACGATTTCAACAGATTTTCGAGGTCGCCGAGGGCGTCGGGCTTGCCGTCAGCGGAACGGAGCCCCTTGACGGTCAATCCGAACCCCTCCTTCGTATGGAAGATCAGGCGTCCCGGAAAGAGGTCCACGATCGAGGCTATCTGCTTCTTGCCGGGGAGCTTGTCGCTCGCGAAGCCGGCCTTGAGCGTGAGCGAGCGGTCGATTTCGACCCGGTCGATGCCCGCCGCGGCGGCGCGGGCCTTGAGCTCCACGATCCTCAGCATGTTGGCGGCGCTGTCGGGGAGCGGCCCGAACCGGTCGCGGAGCTCGCCCGCCATCTCGCCGGCCTGGGCGGCGGTCTCGATCCTCGAAAGCCGCCGGTAGATATCCATCCGCTCCTCCGAGTCGGGAACGTACTCGGAGGGAAGATACGCGGGCAGTGGCACCGAGATGCGCATTTCGCGCTCCGTCGCGACCGGCTCCCCCTTGAGGCGCGCGACCTCTTCCCTGAGCATGCGCGTGTAGAGATCGAGGCCGACCGCGGCGATGTTCCCCGATTGCTCGATGCCGAGAAGATTGCCGGCCCCGCGGATCTCGAGGTCGCGCATCGCGATCCGGTAGCCCGCGCCGAGGTAATCGAACTCGCTGATCGCCTGGAGGCGCTTGACCGCCGTCGGCGTGAGGGTGCGGCCGCGCGGAACGAGTAGATAGGCGTACGCCTTGCGGTCCGATCTCCCCACGCGCCCGCGGAGCTGGTAGATCTGCGCGAGCCCGAATCGGTCGGCGCGGTTGATGATGATCGTGTTCACGTTCGGGAAATCGAGCCCCGCCTCGATGATCATCGTGCAGACGAGCACGTCGAATGTGCGCTCGAGAAAATCGATCATGCGCTTCTCGAGCTCCCGCTCGTGCATCTGGCCGTGCGCGTGCGTGATCCGCACCCGGTCCGGCAGCAGCCTGCGCAGGTACCCCTCCATGACCGCGATCGACTGCACCCGGTTGTGCACGAAGAAGACCTGGCCGCCGCGGTCGATCTCGCGCATGCACGCGTCCCGGATGCTCGCGTCATCGAAGGGGAGGATCTCGGTATGAATGGGGAGACGGTTGCGCGGCGGGGTGTCGATGACCGAAAAATCGCGGATCCCGGAGATCGCCATCGAGAGGGTCCGCGGGATCGGGGTCGCCGTCATGCTGAGGACGTCGACCGATTTCTTCATGCTCTTGAACGAATCCTTGTGGCGCACTCCGAACCGGTGCTCCTCGTCGATGACGACGAGCCCGAGATCCTTGAACCGGATGTCCTTCGAGAGGAGCCGGTGCGTGCCGATGACGATGTCGACTTTTCCCTCCGCCACCGCTTCCACGGTTTCTTTCTGTTTCGCGCTCGTGACGAATCTGCTCAGCGTCGCGACGGTCACGGGGTACCCGGCGAGGCGCTCGCTCACCGTGCTGAAATGCTGCATCGCGAGCACCGTCGTCGGCACGAGGATCGCGACCTGTTTGCCCGACATCGCCGCCTTGAAGGCCGCGCGCACGGCGACCTCCGTCTTGCCGAACCCGACGTCCCCGCAGAGGAGCCTGTCCATCGGGCGCGGCGCCTCCATGTCTCCCTTGACCTCGTCGGTGGCGCGGAGCTGGTGCTCGGTCTCTTCGTAGGGGAACGACGCTTCCATCTCCTTCTGCCACGGCTTGTCGGGGGGGAACGTGAAACCCTTCGCGAGCTGCCGCGCCGCGTACACCTCGAGAAGATCGCGGGCGATTTTCTCGGCGCTCCTGCGGGCCTTCTCGCGCGTCCGCGTCCACGACGCGCTCCCGAGCTTGTCGAGCTGCGGGGCGGAGTCCTCCGCGGCGACGTACTTCTCGACGAGGCGGAGCTGGCCGATCGGGATGAAGAGGTGGTCGTCCCCGCCGTAGCGCATGTCGAGGCACTCGGTCTTGCCGCTCTCGATCTCGAGAACCCGCATCCCCATGTAGCGCCCGATACCGTGATTCACGTGGACGACGAAATCCCCCGGCTGGAAATGTGAGGGATCGTAGGTGAGCGACCTGCTCCGTGCCGGCGGCGTATGGTACGGGCGATGGTAGCGGCCGAAGACCTCTTCCTCGCTCAGGAAGAAAACGCCGATCTCGGGCCAGCGGAAACCGCTCGAGAGCCCCCCGAGGGGAAAATCGATATCCATCGCGACGTCCTCGAGGAGCTCCTCGGCGCGCTCCCTCTGGAATTTGTTCGCGCAGAAGAAATAGACCCTGTTCCCGCGCTTGAGTTCTTTCTGCGCGTCGGTCACGAGCGAGGCCAGGTTGCGCCGGTAGTCCCCCGGCGAGGAGGTGCCGAAGCGCACGGCGCCTTCCCATTCGAGCTTGTTGATCGAGACGCGGCGCGAGCGCGCGAGCCATTCGGCGAATTCCCCTTCCCCCACGTACGCTTCGTCGGGCGCCGGGTAGAGATTTCCCTCGTCGCGCGTGCGCGCGTAACGCTGCGCGACTTCCTCCCTGAAATCGGCGAGAGCGCTCTCGATATCCTCGGCGTCGACGAGCACGACGACCGGCGGCGTATCGAAATGCGCGAAGAGCGGAACGACCCCGTGCAGGGCCGCCGCGTAATGTTCCATTCCGAAAAACGATATTCCTTTTTCGAGGCGCTCCGCCGGCAGCATGAGCTTCGCGCGCTCCTCGTCGTCCGCTCCCGCCGTTTCCTTCCGGATGCGCTCCGCGAGGCGCGCGACTCCTTCGCCCGTCGGGGCGACGTGATGGGGCGGGTGCACGCGGAGACGTTCCCGGTCGCCGGTCGAGCGCTGGGTCTCGATATCGAAGTCGCGCATCGAAACGATCTCGTCCCCGTCGAACTCCATGCGCACCGGCGAGTCCTCGGCCACCTCGAAGATATCGAGAATCCCTCCGCGGACGGCGAACTGCCCCTTCGCCTCGACCGTCTCGTGCCTTTCGTAGCCGAGGCGGACGAGACGTTCCGCGAGATCATGCGGGTCGCGCTCCTCTCCCGCGCGCACGTCGACGAGAAGGCCGCGGTAGAGCTCGCGGGGAAAAACCTTCTTGAGCACGGACCGGATCGTGCAGACGAGCACGCGGCATCCGCCCTCGCCGAGCGTTTCGAGCGCCTTCATCTGAAGTCCGGTGAGGCTCCGGTCGGGATCGTGATAATCGTACGGGAGCATCTCGTCCTCGGGGTACGGAACGACGCCGTCCACGCCGAATATCCCGAGATCCTCCTCGACGTCGCGCGCGCGCACCGGATCGGGGGCGATGACGAGGAAGGGGGTTTTACGCTCCGAGGCGAGGACGGCGATAACGAGCGATCGCGCGCTGCCGTAGAGCCCCGAGATGGGGACGTGCGCGCTCTCGGCGTCGAGCTTTCTGAGAAGCTTCCGGTACGCCTCCAGGCGATCGATTTTCTGCTTCAGGTCGTTCCTCATACGCTTCCGGTACGCGGGTCCTGTCAGCGCTTGCACGCCGCCCGTGCTCGCGAGCATGGCTCGCTGCGCAGCGGGCGGGGACCCCAGCGCTGCCACCCGCTAGCCGAGGTTTCCGGAGTGCGCGCCGCGCGGGGGCCCCCTCAGCGTCACCCGCTAACGGTGCAGGCGCAGGACATTCCCGCGGACGAGCCCATTGGAGCTTCGCGACTGGGCTCGGAGCGGGAATGTCCTGCGCCATCCCCACCCGCTAGCCAGTTTCTCCGCGTTCGCGCTGCGCGACGAAAAGCTCCAGGGCGAGGAGCGCCATCGCGGCGAGAAGAACCGGTACCGTTATTTCCCTGCCCGTGCGCGCCGCGCGGATGGCGGGCGCGAGCTCCCTGTCTTCCTCGATGACAAGCCGAGCCCCAAGCCCGAGCGAATCGGCGGCGGCGCGGGGCTCGAGATACGCGAGATCCGATTCCTCGCGGCAGTCCGGATTGACGGCGATCTTTCCGATCGTCTCGGTGCCCGCGAATATGGTGACGACGCCGGGCGTCTCGACGGGAGGAACGAGAATCGCTCCGGATCCTTCCGAGGGCTTGAGCGTCGCGCCTCCGGGAAGCTCGACCGTGAACGCTCCGCCTCCCTCTACGCTCCAGGATATCGGCTCCCCGACGAGACTGCCTTCGCTCGCGGGAAGCTCGGCGCCCGTCGCGAGCACGAGCTGCTGCACGAGCGGCAGGAAATAAGGCGAGAGCACGAGCTCTCCCGCCTCCGGCCTCGGGTCTATGGCGGCGAACACGACCGCTCCCTCGCCGCGCCGCTCTTCCCAAATGAAGGGAGCGCCCCTCTCGAGCGAGAGCTTCGCGACCCCGGGGGGGATTCCCCGCACGAGCGCGGCGCTTCTGAATCTCAGGCGCGCGAGCGCCTCGAGGTCTCTCTCGTCGAACGGCGCGAGAAAGCCCGGCGCCGCCGAAGGTTTCGCGAGCCGGAAAAAACCCTGCGGCATTTCTTCGAACTCGATCTTGAGCGGATACCGGCTGAGCTTCATGGCGGCCGCCTCGAGCTCCGGTAGGAGAAGCACGATCGCCGTGCCCCCGCGCGAGACGAAACGATCGACGATCTCGACGTCTGCCGGCGAGGGACCCCTTCCGGGCCCGAGCACGACGACGTCGGCCGAGCCCAGGTCGGCGCTCGTGAAGGCGCGCCAGGCGCGCTTCACCGCGGCGACGTCCCCCTCGACCCCTCCGGGGACGAGCGCCTGCTCGAGGTAGAAGCCCCCCTCGTCGGCGAGAAGAAGGACGCGCGTCCTGTCCCGGACGTTCAGCGTGAAGTATCTCGTATCGTCGGCGGGGAGACGATCGGATCGTTTCTTCACGACGCCTTCGATCCATCCCGAGCGCTCGACGGGAAACACGACCGTTTCCGTGGAATAGTTGTCCGGGAGCAACTCGATTTCCTTCTCCATGACGCGGCGCCCCGCGATCGAGACCTCGAGCGGAAATTTCGCGGCGAGCTCGCGCGATCTGTTCCGCAGAACGATCCCGAGCTCCGCCGTCTCCCCCTTGTGGAGCGCGACGCTCGGCACGACGACGCTCTCGACCGACACGTTCGCGGCGGCGTTCGCCTGCACCGGAAGAAGAAACGCCCGGACGGGAAGATCGGCGCGGGATGTATCGCGCGTCCCCGCGCGCCCGAGCGACGTTTTCTGGAAATCGGAAATAATGTAGAGCTCGCGCACGTCGCGCCTGCTCCCGGCGAGCATCCGCTCCCCGAGCGCGACCGCGCCCCGCAGGTCGGTCCCTCCCCACGACGGACGGGCGTCCCGCAGCGCATCGAGGACCGCTTCCTTCTCGATCTCCCCGTCGTAGACGATCTCGGTCCCCGTATCGAAGAGAACGACCGACACCGCGTCCCCCCGCTCGAGATTGTCGAGGATCGCGGCGAGCCTCGCGACGCCGCGGTCGAAAGCGACGCCTCCGTCCCCCTCGACTCCCATGCTGAAGCTCCGGTCGAGGAGAACGCACGCCGCGCGCGAACCTCCCGCCGGGAAGAGCGCCGCGAGCGAGCCGCGCACGACGGGCCGCGCGAAGGCGAGCGCGACGAGACCGACGGCGAGGATCCTGAGCAGCAGGAGAAGCAGCCGCCGCATGTTGATCCGCATCATGCTGCGCCGGTCGGACCGGCTCAGGAAGCGGATCGTGCTGAAGGGAACCTCGGGGACGCGCCTCCGGCTGAATATATGGATGAGAATGGGGACCGCCACCGCGGCCAGCGCGAAGAGGTAGAGCGGACTCAAGAAATTCACCGGAGCCTCCGCCTCTTGTTGAGATACCGCACGAGCGCCTGATCGAACGGCGTTTCCGTGGTCACGAGGTTGTAGTCGATCGCGTCTTCCTTGCACTCGCGTTCGAGCCGCGCGATCCATTCGCGCACGCTCCGGCGGTATTCCTTCTTCAGGAACCACGGCTGCGTCCGGAGCTTCTCCCCCGTCTCCCTGTCGACGAACCGCACCTCGCCGCCGTAGTCGAGCGTGAGCTCCTTCTCGTCGAGTATGTGGAACACGACCACCTCGTGCCCGCGATGCCGGAACGCCTTGAGCCCGGCAATCACCTCCGCCGGGTCGTCGTGGAGATCGGAGAACAGCACGACGAGGCCGCGGCGCTTGATGCGCTCCGCCATCTCGCGCAGCGCGGGCGCGATCTCCGTCTTCGCTCCGGGCGCGATCCCCTCGAGCGTCGCGAGGAGATGGAGCAGGTGGCGCCGCACGGACCGGTGCGGCACGAGCACGTTGATCTTCTCGTCGAACACGGCGAGCCCCACGGCGTCGCGCTGCATGATCATGAGATAGCCGAGAGCCGCGGCGAGCAACGTCGCGTAGCGCAGCTTCGTCACCGCGGCGCCTCCCGTGAAGTCCATCGACGCGCTCTGGTCGACGAGCAGCGTCGCGCGCAGGTTCGTCTCGTCCTCGAAAACCTTCACGTAATAGCGGTCGGTCTTTCCATAGATCTTCCAGTCGACGTCGCGCGCCGACTCCCCCGCGTTGTATTGGCGATATTCGGCGAACTCCACCGAAAAGCCGTGGTAGGGGCTCCGGTGGAGGCCGGCGATGAAACCCTCGACGATGAGCCGCGCCCGAAGGTCCATGTTGGCGAGGCGGCTCACGACTTCGGGCTTGAGGAACTCCGCGATGTTCGTTTCCCTGGGCGGCATATCCCGTTCCTTGCACGATCCGTTTCGCCGCGGCGCACAAAGAAGCTCCCGAGGCGAAGCGATCGGCGATTACATCATAACGTATTTTCGCTTTCCGCGCAAAGCACGAGCGGCGGTGACGGAGGAGTCCGCGCGGCGGGCCGGGGCTCAAGATGAGATGAACGCGGCGACGATCGCCGCCGAGAGGAAGGCCGTCAGCGGTTCGCGATCCTGATTCTGCCCAGAAGATCGAGCGCCGTTTTCTCCTGGTCCGGAAATCCCGCGGCGCGTTCGAGATGCGCCACGGCGTCGTCCCGGCGCCCGAGCTCATAGGCGCAGTATCCCATCATGAGGTACGTTCGCCCGCGCGTCGCGTCCAGCTCGACGCATTTCAGATAGGCGCCGTAGGCTTCCCCGTAGTTCTGCTGCATGAGATGCAGGTCGCCGAGCAGCGACCAGAGCCGCCCCGTCGGATATTTCTCGAGAGCGCGCGATATCGTCTCGAGCGAGGCGCCGAAATCATATGCCGCGAGGTAAGCGGAGGCGAGGCGCTCGTAATCCTGCGGGCCTCCGTTCTCGTCGAGAGCGCTCTCGTAGCGGGCGCTCGCCAGCACGGGAACCCCGATCGCGCTGTAGAGATCTCCGAGCGTGCGTTCCTCTTCTCGCGAAAGCGGTTTCATATAGCTCAGAACCGTGAGCGCGGCGGCGGCTTCATGATAGCTCCGTATGCTCGCGAAAAACTGGAAGGCGAGATGCCACGCCTCGGGATCTTCCCCGAAGCTCTCCATCATCCGCCCGGCGGCGCGCCTGCCCGTTTCGGAGTAGCTCGAATCGCGGCATGCGGCGAGCATCATTCTGAACCATTCCAGCTTCGGCTGGCCGTGCCGCCCCGAGACGAGATCTTCGAGAAGGGGCACCGCCTTCTGCGTTTGATCTCCGAGATAGTACGCGGCGCCGGCGTAATACAGAAGCTGGGGCATCTTCTTCGAATCGAGCGCGTATCCGCGCATGAACGCCGCGGAGGCGATGCGATAGCTTCCCAGGTTATACGAGACCTCGCCGAGCTTCATCCATGCCTGCGCGAACGTGGAGTCCTTCGCGACCGCCGCCTGAAAATGGTCGAGCGCCTCCTCCGGTTTTCCGGCTTGCACAAGACTCGTCGCGATATAGTATTGGACGAGGCAATGATCGTCATCGGGGCTTTTTCGCGCCAGGTCCATGAGAATCTTCGCGGATTCCTCGAAATCGCCCCGATCCCGTTTTTCCTGCGCTTTGAAGAGCGCAAGCCGCGTCTTGAGCGGTAGGGCGGCGTTCGGATCGGTCTCGCTCGATCCCTCTTCCTTCCCGAACAGCGGAGCGCCGATCGAGAGCGCGAGTGATAGAACGCAGAAGGAGACGAGATATGCGGCGCGCCGCGTCGCCGCTCGTCGCGATTTTTCGAATCTCATGATCGCTTCCATGAATCGATCCCTTTTTGTTCGTCCGTCGCAGCCCCTAATCGAGGCTGAATCGCACCGTCGTGACCACCCATGCGGTGACCGCCTGTCCCTCGATCTTTCCCGGACTGAACTTCCACTGCGGAACCGTTCTCTTCACGGCGTCCTCGAAGATGCCCTTCGGCCTCGCTTCCAGGATCTGCACCTGTCCCACGCTTCCGTCGCGGTTAACGAGCATTCTGACCTGCACCTGCCCCTCGATCCCCTTTTCGCGGGCCGCGTAGGGGTACAGCGGCGGCACGCGCACGACGGCGCGCGGCGCCTGGTCGAGCTCGTGCGATTCGAAGATCAAGTCCTCTCCTATCGCCGTGGTGGCGAGTTTTCCCATATCGACCGCGATCGCACCGTCGAGAGCGCCGAACCCGCCGGCAATCTCCGGTTGGAAGAGCTCGGGCGCCATGTCGAGCTTCTCCTGCGGCGCCGGCCGCTCGGCTTCGCGCACCGGCTCCTCCGCGGGGGGCTCCGGCGAGTCGAGCTCGATGAGATCCACGCCGACCGGCGCGGTGATATCCTGCGGCGAGCGCCGCTGTGTCGAAAGCACCGAGGCGATGACGATAATCGAAAAATTGATGAGCAGGGATAGTCCCAAAGCGACCAGGATCGTTCCCCGCGGCCCGCCGCGCATCAGGGCCCTTCCTCTCTTTTCGCCGCGAGGCTCACGTCCTTCGCGCCCGCGAGTCTGCACTGATCCATCACTTTCACGACCGCTCCGGTCATGCTTCGCTTGTCGGCGACCACGACCACGCCGCTCCCCGGTTCTTCGGCGAGCGCCCGCTCGACAAGCGCGCGCACGCTCCGGATATCCACTCTTTTCCCGTCGATGAACACGTCCCCGTCGGGCGTGACGCCGATGAGAATACTGCCCCGTTCCTTGACCTCCGCCGTGGCCGCGCTCGCGCGCTGAACGTCGATGCCGGCCTCCTTGACGAAGCTCGTCGTAACGGCGAAGAAGATGAGGAGGAGAAACACCATGTCGATGAGCGGCGCCATATTGATCTCGACCCCTCGATCGGCGCCTCGCATCGATTTTCGCACGCTAATCATTGCTCGGAACCTGCCTTTCGCGGTTGCGCAGAACGCGGTCCAGGATACTCGCGTCTTCCTCGAGCTGCATTTTGAATCGTTTCGCCTTGCGCAAGAGCATGGAAGCCAGAAAAACTCCCGGAATGGCGACGAGGAGACCCGTCTCGGTCGTGATGAGCGCCACCGATATGCCGTTCGCCATGGCCTTCGCGTTTCCGGTGCCGAATATCGATATGACGTTGAACGTTTCTATCATGCCGATCACCGTGCCGAGGAGCCCGAGGAGCGGCGCCACTCCCGCGAGCGAAGATATTACCGCGAGGCTTCGATCGAGCCGCGCGCGTTCGACCATCGCGCAATGGCGGAGAATGCGCCGGTCGAGGCCCGGTTCTCCGGTGCGTTCCTCGAGAAATCCGCGGACGAGCCTGACCCGGAACCCCTCTCCCGTATTTTCGAGCGTCCCGCTTTTAACGGCCGCGACCGCTTCCCCGATGCCGATATCCCCCCGCTGCAGCTCTTTCACGGCGCGCAGCCGGTCGATGATGAGCGCCCACATGAGGATCGAGCACGCTGCGATCGGGAACATGACCCAACCGCCCTGCAGGAAGTACTCGATCGAATTACCGAGAATCTCCATTACGCTTCCGTTCTTTCTCGATGATGTTCGTGAGGGAGACGGCTTTCTCTTCCATCTCGCCGACGATCGCGTCGACGCGCCGCGAGAGGAACGTGTGCACGAGCATGACGGGGATCGCCACGACGAGACCGATCTCCGTCGTGACGAGCGCTTCGCTGATTCCGCCCGACATCAGTTTCGGATCTCCCGTTCCGAAAACGGTGATCACGTTGAACGTCTCGATCATGCCCGTCACGGTCCCGAGGAGTCCGAGGAGCGGCGCCACCGCGCCGAAGATGGCAAGCGGCGAGAGCCCCCTCTCGAGCCTCGGCAGCTCCCGGAGAATCGCCTCCTGCAGTATGCTCTCGAGCGTCTCGCGGTCTTCGTGGCGGGCCAGGAGCCCCGCCTCGATGACGTGATTCACCGGCGAATGCTCTCCCTTGTGACGCTTCACGATCGCCTCGCATTCGGCCCAGTTCCCCTCGGCCGCGAGCGCGTTCACGCGAGTCATGTATTTCCCGGTATTGCGCCGCACTTCGTTCAGGAATTTTATCTTGCGAAGGACGACGACCGCCGCCGCGATGCCGATCAAGATGATCGGGAGCACGATCGGTCCGCCGGAAATAAGATGCTCCTGCAGCGACTGTTTTTTCGTGAGCTGTCTGAGCGCGGCTCCGCCGGTCATGTCGAAAGGCGCGGTCGCCGACTTGCCGTCGAAGTACCGCCCGAGCGCTCGCCGGGCGACGCGCGACGGTTGTTCGGAAAGGGCGAAGAACTTCCGCCGGTCCGGCGAATAGGTGAGAAATCCTATCTCGCCCCCTTCGCGATAGAACGCCGTGTATCTTCCGAGCGTCAACACGCTGCCCGTGCGGTCTTCTCCGTTGCGGCCGATGTAGCCGCCTTCAACGAGGCCGACCTGGCCCGCCCGGGCCATCTCGTCCAGGTAAACGCCCGCGACCGCCGAAATGTCGTCGATGCTCGGGAAATAGCCGGGCTCGAGGAGCGGCCGGATCGTATCGAGACGTTCCGGAGCGAGCGCCGTCGTCGGCGACTGCTCGAGATATGCCGAGAGGTCGCGCACCGCCACGATGACGTTCCCGGATATTTCCTTGAAATTTATTTCGCGCCGCGACCACTGCTCGGCGAGACTTTGGCGGAGCTTCTCCCGCTCGCCGATGCGGCGCTCGACGTCGTCGATCTTCTTCTCGAGATGCTTCTGGCGGGCTTCGAGGCTGTCGACTTCCCGCACGAGTTTCTGCCGGTCGCCGAATATGCTCTTTTCGATCTCTGTCGCCCTCTGAATCGCGGCGGCCCTGTCCGCTTCCGCCTTGCGGACCGCCTCGCGCGCGTCCTGCGCGAATGCCGCGCAGGGCACGAGCATCAACGTCGAGAGCAGCAGAATTCCCAGCTTCTTCATGGCTGTATCCTCCCGATCGGCAGCGTAATGATCTGAATCGGCCGCATTCTCGATGCCATATCGATGGCCCGTCCGATGTTTCGACTGTATTTTCCGGGGAGCTCGACCCACTGCCGCGCGCCGCGGTCGAACTCGCCGACCTTCTTCCCGTCCGTCGTGCGCCAGAAGAGCGACACCCTGCCGAGCCGCAAGAGATCGACGAAGAGGCTGTCGCCGTTCAGCACGATCTTCTCCTGCGTCACCTCGACGGAGTTTCCGTACCCCGTCTCGACCTGGAGCGCCTCGAGAACCCGCCGCAGCTTCTCGCTGCCGTTTTCGCCGGGGCGCGCGAGCTCGGAGCGCAGCGTCGCGAGTCTCGCCTCGCGCTCCTCGCGGAGAAACGGCAGATCGGCTCGCACGCGCGCCTCATAGCGGCCGAATACCGCACTCAGGGTATCCTGCAGGTTTCGCTCGAGACGCGTCGATTCTTTCACGCTTCGCTCGAGGGCCGCGATCGCCTTGTCGATCTCCGCCAGCCGGTCCCCGGACGACTGCGCGCGCTCGTTCAGATAATTGCTGGCCGCCTTCGCCGTCTTGTACCGAGCGACGAGCTCGTTCCGCTCGGAAGCCCAGCGTTCCTTGCTCTTCTGGGTGTCGCGCTCGATCGCGAGCGTGCTGTCGACGGACTTCTTGACTCCGCTTCCCCCCGACTGCGCCTGCATGGGCGCGGCCGTCAAGAGCGCCATGGCCGCGCACAACGCTCCCGCAGCCATCACTGCCCGGTGTTTCATTCCTTTGTCCTTTCGTGTCTCATCGCGACCCGTTCACCTGTCCACCGAGAGCCTTCGCTTCTCCTGTATAACGTTAATGAACGCTCGTTAAGATGATGTTGCGCCGGTGTGAATTAATTATGAATCGCCCCGGCTCGCGCCGGGAAGCACAAGAGCCCCGTCCGGGGGACGGGGCTCTCCGCGTGAGTGAGGTGTCGTTCTCTCACGCTACCGAAGAAGAACCATTTTCCGAGTCTCGCTGAAGTTGTCGCCCGACAGAGTATAGAAGTAGATCCCGGAAGCGAGGCCCGTTGCGGAGAACGATACGGTGTGGCTGCCTGCCTCCATGACGCGATCGACCAGCGTCGAGACCGCTTTGCCGGTCACGTCGTATACCTTGAGCGTGATCCTGCTCTTGTGTGCGACGCTGAAGCTGATCGAGGTCGTCGGGTTGAACGGATTCGGGTAGTTCTGCGAGAGTCTCGCGGCACGAGGCATCTCGTCAACGCCGGTCTGTACCGGATTGTAGTCGGTGTCCTGCGGATTGAAATTGGTCCACTCGGCCGTCCACTGGTTGCTGAAAGAATCGCCGGGCTTGAAGGCGCCGCGGTACGGCACGCTCGCGAAGAAACCGGCGAGTCTCGGATTCGTGAAATCGGCCGTGCCGTCCGGCTCCGATCCGACGGCCGGGACGGGATTCGGATTGTTGATGTCGGTCATGTTGATACCGACGGCGGCGAGGTAGCGCTGCGTCGAGAGATAGTTGCGGTAGTTCGTTCTCTGGAACCACGCGCGAACACCGGGGATTCTCGCGTCGGCCGCCGGCCAACGGGTTTCGTCATGGATGTGCGTCGATCCGGTCGGAAGGAGATTCGCCGTCATGCTGATCCGCTGAAGCTGAAGCACGCTGTCGCGCGCGAATTCCTTCGTGTAATTGTCGCGCAGGGACACTCCCCAGGGATACCCGCCGATGATCGAATTGTAGACGCTGAGCTGAGTCGACCGCCGGAGAACCATGCCGTACTGGTACTTGTGCCCGATCGGCGGCCCGATCGTCGCGCTGAGCTGCGGCCCTATGAGCGTCACGTTGGAGAACAGGGCCGACGTATAGGGGACGGCTGTCGAGGTCGACGACCCGTCGTTGTCCGATTCGAACCCGTTGCTCTCGCCCGTCGGATCCCAAGAGTACGGATCCCTGAGCCCGAAGCAGAACTGAACCTTGCCGGAATAGCCGAAGTCGGAATCGAACTCGTCGTCCGTGCCGCCGAACGCCACGAGGTACTTCGCGTTCACCGTTCCGCCGAACCGCTCGAACGAATCGTCGAAGCTGTAGCTTACCTGGACGTGATCGATGACGGTGCCGTCGCCGACGCCGCCCATCGTGAGCCCGTTGACCTCGTTGTTGAGCTGGTAGCGGTAACCGCAGTATTCGATACGCACATAGCGCAAGACGCCCGAAGTGTCGTTCGATACGTTGCCGCCGTAGCTTCCGCTGATGATCCCGCCCTCGATGAGAGGCTCGACCTTGTTTACCGGCGCCTTGCCGAGAAGAATGAGACCGCCCCAGTCGCCGGTATTGCGCGAGCCTGGCGCTTTGCGGCTCGTGAACACAATCGGTTCCCGCGAGTTGCCCTCTGCGTAGATCTTCGCGCCGCGCTGGACGATGAGCGTCGCCGCCGTATCGCCCATGATGACCGTGCCGGGCGGAATCGTGATCGAATACAGGGAATCGACGTAGTACAGCCCGGTGAGCGTGTAGACCGTGTCGCTCGAAAGCACGCGGTCAAAGGATTGAAAATACTCGGTGCGTCCCGAGTTCAGTCCCGGTCCGAGAATCGCCGTCGGCTTCACATAGGCGCGGGCGCTCATAGGTATGAAGATCGACGCGATCAGCAGCAATAAGATGCATTTCTTCATGTTTGCAGCCCTCCTTCTTGAGATTCGTGCCGCGGGCAGGCTGTTCACGCCGCCCGCGCGATGGGTCTCGCGAAAAAACCTTTACTTGCTTGTCGAGTAAGTGCCGGCTTTGTCCGTTACCCCCCACATGACGAATTTACCGAACGATTCTCTTGATGCCGCATCACCTCCTTGCTCCAAAAGAAATGCATCTTGCTGCCGCCGAACGCTTCGCAGAGATGATTCTTCCAGATTCAGAACGATCCCCCCTCAGAAATTGAACGACAGAGAAACGGAGTAGCTCTTCCCCCGCGAGAGCGTCGCGAAGGTCTCGCGGAGCGGGCCGCTCGTATAGGTCTGGTCGCTCGCGCCGATGTTCCTGGCGCTGAATTTAACGTCCCATCGCTCGAACACGCGCTGATTGATCGCCAGGTCGACCACCTCGCGCGGCTCCTCGTATACGTCCTCGTCCCTCGTGTCCCCGACCGCGTCGATCCGCCTGCCGACCTTGTTGAAGAGCACGTTGACCGACGTCCCCCAGTACGGCTCCGAGAAGAGGAGAGAGAGATTCGCCGTCCACGGCGCCTGACCCTGCATGACCCTCGTCGCCGTCGTGATGACGGCGTTTCCCAGCGCGTCGGTGCGCGCATCCTCGTATTCGACCGCGGAGGTGACCCTCGTATAGTTGCCCGCCACGGAGAAGCGCTCGAGGTACTTCGTGACGAACCCGAGCGATTTCCTGACCTCGAATTCCCACCCATAGTTCTTCCCGTCGGGCGAGTTGAACCAGGTGCGCATATAGCGCTCGGGCGTCGGCACGAGCCGTTCCTCGATCGCGTCCTCGAGATCCTTGTAAAAATAGCTCACCGCGAGGACCTCTCCGGTATTCGGAAACGCCTCGACTCTCACGTCGTAATTGCGGATATACGCGCGCTTCAGAGCGGGATTGCCTTTCACGTTCTGTGTCCGGTCGAGATCGTAGTAGAGCACGTTCGCCATTTCCCGGAACTCGGGCCGGTTCACCGAGTGGTTATAGGCGAGGCGGAGGTTGAGGCGGGAGAACGGCGCATACGTGAACGCGACCGACGGAAGCACGTCCTTCTTGTCGATCCGGGCCGTGAACGGGGAGGGGTCGTCGATCGCCTTGACCGTTTCGACGCTCTGCTTCGAATCCTCCACGCGGGCGCCGCCGGCGATACGGAATCGATGGCGGGCGAGCTCGAGCGGGGCGTCGAGCATCGCATACCACGCCGAGAGGCGCTGGTCCGCCTCGTACTCGCCGGTAAACACCGTCACGGGGACGAAGGTGAATTTGTTCTGCCCGTAGTTCTCGGGAGAGAAAACCGTTCCGACCGGTAGAACGAGAAGCTCGTAGTTCGGGTTCCGGACCGATGAAGGATCGGTCGAAAAAGCGTCAATGGTGAATTCCCTATCCCGGGATTCGCCGAGCCATCCCGCTTTCACCTTCGCGCCGGCGACCGGCACCGCCAGGTCGAGGCCGAACCCGCGTCCTTGCTCGTCGATGGCCGACCAGCTGCGGTAGTTGTCCTTGAAGGTCCGCCACACGCCCTGCTCGAACTCGACGTGCCGGCGGTCGGGCTCTTCCGCCTCGGAATTCGAGCGATACCATCGCCACTCGAGCCCGACGTTCCGCAGGCGGGTTACGGTGTGCGATCCGGACACCTGCGCGAGATGAAGCGTCCGCTCGTCCCACTTGATCGTCTGCCGCTCCGTATACTCTCCGCTGGCCGGAAGCCCCCCGGAGACGCTCACCATCTCCTCGCCGGTCTGGATATAGTTGTTGCGGAAGCTCACCTTGTTGGCGGCCGACAGCTTCAGGTTCAAATCGAGCAGCCCGCCCCACAGCACCGATCGCTTGTATCTCGTGCCCTCGAAATGGAAAATCGGAAAACCGTCATAGGTCGGCCGTTCCTCGAACGCCGTCGTCTGATAGTTGCTCCGGTACAGGAGCGCGGCGACGTATCCGAGTTCCATGCGGCCGATTCCATGATGATCGCCGTAGGTGACCCCGTACGAGGCGTTGAGCGGCGCCGTGCGCTCGCGAGTCGTCCAGCTGTTCGGAAGCGCCCGGGCGAGATCGTTGCCCTTGAGATCTCCCGGAGGGAGCGACCTGCTTCCGTCGTCGTAACCGAGCCAGTCCTTGTCTCCTCCCTGCGAACCGAGGAATCCCTTCGTCGACACGTCTCCGTCATACGAAGACGAGGCGGAGAGCTTGAGAATCCGTTCCTCGGGAAACTCCAGGGTCCTGATCTGGACGAGGCCTCCGCTGAAGTCCCCCGGAAGATCCGGCGTCGCCGATTTCACGACCGTCGTGCTCGCGATAAGGTTCGACGGGATGATGTCGAACGTGAAGCTCTTTTTATCCACGTCCGTATCGGTGCTCGTCACCGATACTCCGTTGAGCGTGGTGCCGTTGTACCGGTCGGTCACGCCGCGGATGAAAACGAATTTGTTGTCGACGATCGAGAGTCCCGTGACGCGCTTGAGAATGTCGCTCGAGGTCGCGTCGGGAGATTTCGCGACCATCTCGACGCTGATCGCGTCGCCGATCGTCGCGGCGAGCTGTCGCTCGGCGAGCACTGCGGCCTCGGTCGATAGAATCCGATCGGCGGATACGACGAGGTCGTCGATCTTGTATTCCTGGACTGATTTCCTCTCCAGTTTGATCTCGATTTCAACGATTCCTTTTTCACCGACTTCAACCCCCTTGACGAGCTCAGTTCCGTAGCCTTCGCACGATACCCGCAGCTCATACGCGCCGGGCGGCACGAAGAGCACCATGAAGCTGCCGTCGAGATCGGTCGTCGCGCCGAGGCTGGTTCCGACGACGTGAACGGTCGCCGCGCTGAGCTTCTCTCCGGATGCGGCATCGAGCACCACGCCGCGCAACGACGTGGCGTGCGCGGCAGCCGCGCCCCCGACGAGCACGAAGAGAAGATACCCGGCGATCAGCATTTTCCGATTCATGTCGCTTTCTACTCTCCTGTCCTCTCCGGCTTCCGCCCGAACCGCGCAGAAGTCCCGGCGCTCGAACGACTCGATTCGTTTCTTTCCGAGATAAATACTAGTCTTTTGATGTTGGGGGGATTTGAGTGTCCGGTTAGAAATTTGTTTCTTATGGGGGTTGGGATCGCACTCCAATCGGATCCGTCCGGTCGGCGCCCTGCGTCTCGTCCCGGCGATATCGCGCCCCCCCGAAGTTGAATAGCGGGAACCCCCGACGGGTCGGTTGCCCGGTACAATCTGCCGCTTCGCATATGATTCTCTACAAGAGCGCGGCGATGCATCCAGGCCGGATCGAGCCAATCAGGCGACGGTCTCCCGCCATAAAACAACTCGACTCGTTTCATTCCGAGAGGGATTTTAGTCTTTTGATGTTGAGGAGATTTGAGTCTCCGGTGAGATTATTGTTATTCGACGGCGTCGAGGAGCCGCCGGACGAGATCGTCCGTCGTCACGCCGTCCGCTTCCGCGTGGAAGTTCGTCACGAGCCGGTGCCGCAGCACCGGCGGAGCCATCGCGCGGACGTCCTCGACGCCGGGGGTCGTCCGGCCGGACATGATGGCCCGCGCCTTGGCGCCGAGAATGAGATACTGCCCCGCGCGCGGCCCTGCCCCCCACGAGAGGTACTGGCCGACTTCGGGGAGCTTCTCGTCCCTGCTCGCCCTGATGAGGCGCACCGCGTAGCGCAGGACGCTCTCCGAGACGGGAACGCTCCTCACGAGCTGCTGCATCGCGACGATATCGGCGCCCGAGAGCACCTGGGCCGGCGCGGCGAGCTCGCGCGAAGTGGTCGTGTCGATGATTCTGAGCTCCTCGTCGTCCGACGGATAATCCACCTTGATATTGAACATGAACCGGTCGAGCTGCGCCTCGGGGAGCGGATACGTTCCCTCGAGCTCGATCGGATTCTGCGTCGCGAGAACGAAGAACGGCTTCTCGAGACGGTAGGTGTTCCCGCCGGCCGTCACCTGATACTCCTGCATCGCCTGGAGAAGCGCCGACTGCGTCTTCGGCGGCGTGCGGTTGATCTCGTCGGCGAGGACGACGTTCGCGAAGACGGGGCCCTCGATGAACCGGAACACGCGGCGCCTCGTCG
>JBFYZM010000185.1:0-5425 GCA_041309505.1 Candidatus Krumholzibacteriota bacterium | reverse complement strand
CCGCGCCGCTCGTCGTCGACGAGATAACGGTCATCGGCTCCCGGTGCGGGCCGTTCGCGCCGGCGCTCTCCCTTCTCGCCGGCGGCACGGTGAGGGTGCTGCCCTTCCTGAGCGGCGTCTACCCGCTCGAGCGCTGGGAGACCGCCTTCCGCGCGGCCCGGCGCTCAGGCGCCTTCAAAGTGCTCATGAGAATGGATTGAAGCATGTTTCTCCCGCTCAAGGACCTCAACCCGACCCATCGGCGCCCCGTCGTCACGTACGCCCTCATCGCGGCGAACGTCGCGGTGTTCATTTACCAGATCTCCCTCGGCTCCCGGCTGGGCAACGCCTTCGTCGCGTCGTACGGCGCCACGCCGTTCGAGATCACGCACATAACCGATCTCGTGGGGCAGGTGAAACCGGGGCTCCCGCTCTTCCATTTCCCCGGACCGCACCCGATATTCCTCACCCTCCTCACCTCGATGTTCCTCCACGGCGGGCTCGCGCACCTCGGCGGCAACATGCTCTTTCTCTGGATATTCGGGAACAACGTCGAGGACATCCTGGGGCCGGTCAGATTCGTCCTCTTCTATCTCGCCTGCGGCCTCGCCGCGCACGCGCTCCACATCGCTTCGGAACCGTCCTCGATGGTGCCGACCGTCGGAGCGAGCGGCGCCATCTCGGGGCTCCTCGGAGCCTACCTCGTCGCGTTCCCCCGCGCGCGCGTCCTCACCCTCGTCTTTCTCGGTTTCTTCGTCAGGATGGCGGTGCTGCCCGCGTTCGTCATCATCATCTACTGGTTCGTCATCCAGTTCGTCTTCGCGCTCGCTTCCCTCGGCGGCGCGGGCGACGGAGGCGTGGCGTTCTTCGCCCACGTCGGGGGATTTCTCGCCGGCATAGCGCTGATCCTCGCGATGGCGGGAAGCAGGCTCTCCTGGATCAGAAGAGCCGGCACGCTCGATTGATCGTCGAGACCGCGCGATCAGAGCGGCGCGGGCATTCCGTCGAGGCCGAGAGCGGACGCGTCGAGGTGCGACGTATCGCCGAAGGATCTCAGGCGCGGCTTGAAATCGAGAACGACCGTCGTGATGGATGCGTTCGGGAGGGAAAAGCTCCAGAGATCGTCCACCTGCATCCCCAGGATATACGTCAGGTAGATGCAGATGACCCCGCCGTGCGTGATGACCGCGACGTCCCCCTCGCCGGACGCGGCGTTCGCGTCCATGAACGACACGACGCGGTTCCTGAAGCGGCCGAGATCTTCCCCTCCCTCGAGCCTGACGGTCGAGGGTCTTCGATACCACGCATCGAGCTTCTCCGGAACCTCGTCATGAAGATCGCCGATGAGCCTCCCCTCCCATTCGCCGAGGGACAATTCCCTTATCTCTTCCGAGATCCTGAGGGGAAAATCCTCGCCGAGGGCGAGACGCGCGGTTTCGAGCGTGCGCCCCGCGTCGCTCGAATAGACGGCCTCGAGCGGGAGCGCCCGGAGGCGCCGCCCGAGAAGCAGCGCCTGCGCCCTTCCCGTCGGGCTCAGCGCCACCTGGAGGGCCGTTCCCTGAACCCGGCGCTCGCTGTTCCAGGCGGACTCCGCGTGCCGGACGAGGTGTATTTTCCGCGGCGAAGAAACCATATCGCTCTCCTTCATACCTTGCGAACTTCGCGACTTTGAGCTAACTTTGTGCTGTCATGAGGAAAACACGCATCCGTGCCTCGAATCAAGCATCTTCTCGATCTTCCCAGGGATCTCCCGGAGGACATGCATAATGCTCCGTCACACGCTCCCGCTCGCCGCGGCGCTCGTCATCGCGCTCGGCGGAGGAACCTTCGCCGCGCCCGCCGGATCTCCACCCGAAACCGGGCTCGCGCTTCTCTCCCGCTCGCTCATCCAGGGCCCGGCGCGGTCCGTCGCGTTTTCCGGCGATGACGTCGTCGTCGGAACGGGCTGCGGGATCGCGATTTTCCGGACCGGGGACGCGCCCGGCGATCCCGCTTATTTCCCGCTCGACGGAGAGCCGGCCGATTTGATCGTGCGGGGATCCCTGGCCTACGTGGCGGCGTCGACCGGCGGTCTCGTCGTGCTCGACATATCCCGACCCGGCGCGCCGAAAGAGGCGTTCCGGCACGAGGCGGTCAGAGCCGAGAGATGCGCGTTCGCGGGAAACGCGCTTTTCGTCGCCGACGCGCAGAGCAGATTATTCGTATTCGATTGCGCCGATCCGCGCAGTCCGCGCTTCAGAGAAATGAGGCAGCTCGCCGATCCCGTATTCTCCCTCGCCGCGGACGGGGACATCCTCGCGATCGTCCATCCGGGGAAAGCGTCGATATACCGCGTTGCGCCGGGAGGCGCGATACGGCGGATTTCGGAAGCGGCGCTGGAAAAAACCGGCACAAAGAGTCCGGGCGACGCGAGAATTCCGCGCGCCATGAAGAAGGGGATCCTGCACCGCGGCGTCCTCCTGATCCTCACTTCCACGGGGGAAGTCCTGTGCTGGGATCTCGGAAGGCCCGAGCGACCCGTTTCTCTCAAACCCGTCGGCGTCAAGGGAGTCGCCGATATCGCGGCGGCCGACGGAACGGGGATGCTTCTCGCGAATATGGAGCGGCTCCTCCCCTTCGAGATCGAACGCCCGGCGGGCGCCGGAGGAGGCGCGCGGGTGAAGCTCGGATCCGGCAAGGGATTCACGCTCGAGAGCCTCAATCGCTACTCCCAGCCGATCGCGACGGGAAAACCCGCGGCGAGCGAAAGACCGGGCTATACTTTCGGACCGACCGGCGTATTCATGGCCGGCGCGCGCCTCGCCGTCGTCTCGCCGTTCGACGGCGTGCGCGTCTTCGAGCTCGATCGCGGCGGAGCGAAGTTCATCGATTTCTTCCCGACGCGCGGGTTCGCGATCGGCGTCTTCGCCGCGAACGGCGTCCTCTACGTCGCGAACGGTTTTGACGGCGTACGCATCGGGCGCGTCGGGCGCGGCGGAACGGTCGATTGGATCGGGCACATTCAGACGGTCGAGGCCCGCGACGTCGCCCTCGACGGCGCGTACCTCTTCATCGCCGACGGCACGGGCGGGATCAAGGCGGCCGACGTGAGAGACCCCGCGCGCGCGAAGATCGTCGGACGGCACGCGTCCCCCTACTTCATGTCCGCCATCGTCGTCAGAGAGGGGCGCGCCTACTGCGCCGGAGGGCTCGGGGGAGTGGAGATCGTGAACGTCGCGGATCCGCGGCGGCCGAAACTCGTCTGGCGCCGCGATTTCTCGGAGGTCCGCGGTATCGACGTCGACGGGCGCCACCTCTATTTCGCCGACGGATACGACGGCTGCCGCATCTACTCGCTCGGCGCGGGCGCACCCGAGGCCGTCTCGGTCCTCGATACGCCCGGCTGGAACTGCGATTGCTTCGTCGTCAGAAACATCGCGTATCTCGCGGACGGCGGCGCGGGAATATCCATTGTCGACGTCTCGAACAGGAAGAAGCCGCGCACCGTCGGCACGCTTTCGCTCGGCACCGTCGCGCGCGCGGTCCACGCGCGCGGCAAAACGCTGTTCGCCGCGGCCCATACGAGGGGCGTTGCCGCGATCGACGTATCGAATCCGAGCAGGCCGTCGATCGCCGCCTGGTTCGACACCGCCGACGACGCTCGCGGGATTTTCGCCGACGAGGACTTCGTATACGCCGCGAGCGGTTCCGGCGGAGTCTACATTTTCAAATACCCGCACTGAAAAGGAAGGAGACCGAATGTTCAGGGTCAAGACGCCGCGCTTCGATCGGTTCCGGCCGCTTTTCGCTCTCGCGTTCGCCGCGGCGCTTCTCGCGCCGGGCGCGGGGAGCGCCCAGGGATTCGACATTTCCGGCGGGGCGCTCGTCACGGCCGAGATGAACCATTCGCTTTCCGTGTTCCACCCGGGCTCCGTCGGATACGTCGCGATCACCGCGGAAATCGCCATGGGATGGCACATCAACGCCGACAAGCCCCTCGAATCATATCTCATCCCGACGGTCCTCGAGGTGAGCGCGCCGGCCGGGATAGAGATCGTGCGGCTCCTCTACCCGAAACCCGTTCTCAAGAAGCTCGAGATCAGCGAGACGAAGATGGCTCTCTACGACGGCGTCGTCGTGTTCGGAGCGATCGTCCGCGTCGGCCCCGACGTTCGGCCCGGCGCCTACCGCATCACGGCGACGATCCGCTATCAGGGCTGCAACGACCTCACCTGCGTCGAACCGGCGAGCGCCTCGGCGGACGACACGATCCGCGTGGGAACGCTCGACGAGGGGGTCGAGCTGCTCGACGCGGAGATCTTTTCGAAGCCCCCCTTCGCCGAAGCGGACGGCTCGCAGGCGGCCGTCGACGCCGCGGCGCCCTCGGACGCCCGGGACATCGGGAAAATGATCGCGGAGCGCGGGCTCGCCTTCGCGTTCGTTTTCATATTCTTCATAGGTCTCGGCCTCAGTCTCACGCCCTGCATCTATCCGCTCATTCCGATCACGGTGAGCTACTTCGGCGGGCAAGCGGGCGGGCGGGCGTCGCGGACGTTCATCCTCGCGTTTCTCTACGTCCTCGGAATGTCCTTGACCTACAGCATCCTCGGCACGATCGCGGCCATGACGGGCAGCCTCTTCGGCGCGGCGCTCCAGAATCCGTTCGTCGTCCTCGTCATCGCGGCGATACTCGTCGCCCTCGCCCTTTCGATGTTCGGGTTCTGGGAGCTCCGCATGCCGATGTTCCTCGCGCGGCGGACGGGATCGGCGCGCCGGGGCTACGCGGGCGCGGTCATCATGGGCCTCACGATGGGGATCATCGCGGCGCCGTGCATCGGCCCCTTCGTTCTCGGGCTCCTCACGTACGTCGGCGAGATCGGCAAGCCGGTCCTCGGCTTCTTCATGTTCTTCACCCTCGCCTGGGGAATCGGCCTTCCCTTCCTCGTGCTCGGCACGCTCTCGGGCAACCTCTCGCGCATCCCGCGCTCCGGCGACTGGATGGTATGGGTGCGGAAGATCTTCGGATTCATCCTCGTCGCGATGGCGCTCTACTTCGTCCGGCACCTCCTCGATCCGCGTCTCGTCTCGATCGGCTACGCGGCGATCGCGATCGCCGGCGGCATATATCTCGGCTGGATCGACCGGGCGACCCATAAGGGCCGGGGCTTCGCGATTCTGAAACGCGCCGCCGGCGTGCTCGGCGTCGCGCTCGGCGCGGCGATTCTCTTCCTGCCGGCGATCCGCGACGGCGGGGACACGAAGCCGCCGGGAATCGCATGGCAGCCGTACAGCGAGGAGGCGATTCTCGGCGCCGCGCGGGAGGGAAAAACAGTCGTCATCGATTTCTCGGCGGCGTGGTGCTCTCTCTGTCACGAGCTCGACAAAAAGACCTTCGTCGATCCGGAAGTCGTCAAGCTCTCCGCCGGGTTCGTCCCCCTGCGGGCAGATCTCACGAAGCCCGGCCCGG
>JBFYZM010000184.1:0-6879 GCA_041309505.1 Candidatus Krumholzibacteriota bacterium | reverse complement strand
ATGGGGATTGTGCTGATCGCGCTGGTCCCCGCTCTGGCGTCGGCGTCGACCAGGCCGTTCGAGAAGGTCGGCACGTACTCGGCCCAGTTCCTGAAGATCGGCGTATCGGCGAGAGCGGCGGGAATGGGGAGCGCCTTCACGGCCGTCGCGAACGACGCGTCGTCCCTGTACTGGAATCCGGCGGGGATGGTCGAGCAGCCGCGCACGCTGGTGACGGTGAACACGATCGTCTGGCCGGCCGATATCGACGTCTATTTCGCCGGAGCCGTGTTCAACACGCCGTACCTTCCGGGATCGTTCGGCGTGAGCGCGCGCGCTCTCACGATGGACCCGCAGGAGGAAAGAACCATCTATATGCCGGGTGGAACGAAGCGGTACTTCGACGCCGGCGACATGTCGTTCGGGCTGTCGTACGCCACGTACTTCACGGACCGGTTTTCGGCGGGCATCACGACCCATTTCATCCATATGGGTCTCGCCGACAAGAGCGTCGAATCGCTCGCGTTCGACTTCGGCCTTCTCTACCGCATCGGTATCCAGGGCATGCGGCTGGGCATGATGGTCCAGAGCCTCGGCGGCGAGGTCGATTTCGACGACCGGGCATCGAAGCTTCCGACCCTCTTCAAGGTCGGGCTCTCGGTCGACGCATACCGCAGCGGCGCTCATGCGCTTCTGGCGACGGGCGAATTCTCGCATCCGGTGGATAACAAGGAACGGATGAACGTCGGAATGGAGTACAGCTTCAATCAGTTCTTCATGCTCCGTTCGGGCTATAATATCGGCTACGACACCCAGAAGCTCGCGTGGGGCGTCGGTTTCCGGATCGATACGAGCCAGACATCCGACATCGGACTGGATTACTCCTGGGAGGATCTCGATTATCTCGGTACGAGCCATCGGTTCAGCATGAACTTCAGCTACTGAGGGTAAGGGCTGCGTGGTTTTCGCGCCCCGCATACGTTCGCTTGCGCGCGCTTGTGTCGCCGTCCTGCCGGTATTGCTTGCGCTGATATCGGCGGGCGAGGTCAGATCGGATCCGATGGTGGGCCGGGGCAGCTTCGATTTCTATGTCGACGTCACTTCCCTGCCCACGGGCGGATCGGGCTCCGTCCAGCTGATCCAGATCGCCATTCCCACGAAAGAGCTTCGTTACGTCGAGAAGGCCGGTTTCTTCGTCGCCGAGGTGCGATACTCGATCAGCCTCCGCTCCGGGGACAAGGTCGTCTACGCAAGACTGCTCCAGATGAAGGATTCGCGGGACGCGCTGCCGCGCGTGAAGGATCTCTCTTCGTTCCTCTGTCATATCGATTCGTGCGACGTCGATCCGGGTTCCTACCGGCTCACCGTGAAGGTGGAGGATCTCCAGCGCAGGAAAAGAACACTCCTCGGAATTCTGCGCAAGATCTATTTCTCCTCGACGGTGAAGGATGCCGCTTTCGACGTTCGGCCGTTCCCCGCGGACGGGATCGCGCTGGCCGATCCGATCCTCGTCTGGGAATCGGATCGCAGCGGGCAGTTCATCCCGAATCCGATGCAGATCTACGGGCTGAGGAAAGACACCCTGAGCGTATACGTGCGCGCTTCGATGCCGGCGGGGTCGACGGCGGATTCGCTCGACGTGCGATTCGCGCTGACCAGGGATACCGGAGAAGCGATGGAAGAGGCCTTTTTCAAGGTTCCCGTCGGCGAGAATCGGAGCGCGTTCCTGCGATCGGTCGATCTGGCGGCCTACCCGGCGGGCGCCTATCGCTTGACGGTGGAGACGCGGGCGCCGGGGGGGCTCTTCGCCTCCTCGGGCAAGGATTTCAGCGTCGCCTGGGAGCTCGTCAATTGGCAGAAGCCCATGCGAGACATCATGTTCGAAGCGCGGATTCTCCTCGACGATCGCGAGTATGACGACTTTGCGGAAATGACGCTCGGCGAGCAGGAAGCCTTCATGCGGGGCTTCTGGAAGAAGCTCGATCCGACTCCGCAGACGGCGGTGAACGAGATCTTCGAGAAATTCCAGGCCCGCCTGAGATACACGGACTCCCACTTCGGCTCTTTCGAGCGAGGCGCTCTCACCGACCGGGGATTCACCTATATCCGGTTCGGGCCGCCCGACGAGATCGTCAACAAACCGCTGCCCCAGGGCCGGGACGATCTCTACGGAGGGATCGAGAAGATTATCGACGAATACAATATCATGCTCGAAGGAATCATGATGCAGCCGACGAAGGACGGCCGCCAGCAGCGGCCCCTGATCATTTCTCCCGACAAGAAGCGCGCGACGAGAGGCGCGGTCGGCAACGACGTGGGATCCTTCGAGGTATGGTCCTACAGCTTCAAGGGGGATCCTCTTCTTCCCGGCGACAAGGGGATGACGGTCAAGCAGGGCATCAGGTTCCTGTTTCTCGACAAGGACGGGGTGGGCGATTACCGGCTCACCGGGTCCTCAGAGAACATGTCGGTAGGCGATTGAAAGCAAGCTTTTCGCGGGCCCCTCGCGGAGTCGCGAGCGCCGCGCCGAACGGGGAATTTTAGGGTTGACAAGGGGGTAGGCATCGATTATTTTGCTCACATTAATGACCCGGCGCTTGTGGGATTGGGAGCGTTGAGGATCATTCGGGCTCTTCGCGCATCGAGAGCTTTTTCGTATCGCGTTGAATGATCCATCGAATCGAGATCAATTTATAAACCGCCAACTGATGCAGGAGGAGCGCGTGGTATGGCACAGAAGAAACGTCCGTCGTCCGGCCTAATCGTTCTCTTGACCCTCGCCGCAATCCTGTGCTTCGCGATAGCGGCCGCACACTCGCAGGAGTCCGCGGCGCCCGCGCCGCCGGCACAGACCGCCGTATCGGGACAGGACTCGCTCGGTATGGCGAAGGGCGATTCGATGAGCGTCGTCAAGAAGATCGAAAATATGAAAGAGCACGCCCGCCTCGGCTGGTTCTATAACGTCCGGTACAGCGGACTCGGCGATTTCTTCGTTCGCGGCGGAGTATTCATGTGGCCGCTCCTCCTTTGCTCGATCATCGCCCTCGTATTTATCATCGAGCGTCTCTTCACCCTTACGCGCGCGCGTGTCGACGTCAAGAATCTCATGAACAACGTGAGCCAGGCGCTTCGCAGCGAGGGTATCGAGGCGGCGCTCAAGGTGTGCGAAGGGACGCGCGGTCCCATCGCGGCGGTCATTCACTCCGGATTGCTCCGCGCCGCCCAGGGTCCCGAAGCGGTGAAGGAAGCGATCGAGACGGCGGGTTCGATCGAGACGTCGTTCCTCGAACGCGGTCTCGTGGTGCTCGCCACGGTTTCGACCATCGCGCCGATGTTGGGTTTCCTCGGAACGGTATCGGGTATGATGAACGCGTTCGCCGCCATCGCAGCCGCGGAGCAGGTGAGCGCGAAGATCGTCGCGTCCGGTATCGAGGAAGCGCTGATCACGACGATCGCGGGCCTCACGATCGCCATCCCGGCGAGCATCGGCCACGCGTTCTTCGTATCCCAGATCGAACGTTTCGTTCTCGAGATGGAAGAGGCCTCGGCCAACCTCGTGAACGAGCTCGTGGAACTCAACAAGAAGTAAGCCGGCGGGAAGCTGCAATGCCAATAAAACGGACCAAGCTCGAACCGACGATTCCGGCGGCCTCGCTGTCGGATATCATATTCCTTCTCCTCATCTTCTTTCTCGTCACCACGACGATGGCCGTGGAGAAGGGGCTTCCGATGTCCCTGCCGGGGAAGGAATCGAAGACGGTGAAGCTGAAGCAGGACGCGGTGTTCCATATATCGATCAAGGCCGACGGAACGATCGCGACGAAGGAAACCGGTCCGCTGCCTATCGGCCGTATCAGGCCGCTCATCGAAGAGAAGCTCATGGCGAACGACAAGCTCGTGATCGTCATCGAAACGCACCCCGACGCGAACTACGGGGTCATGATCGACGTCCTCGACGAGCTCCGGCTCGCCAAGGCGAACCGCATTTCGCTGAAGACGGGATCGTCGGGAGCATAAGGGGCAAAGGAAGGAATTCTCCTTGAAGATCAAGAGACGCATAAAGGTCAAGAACGAGATCCCGACCGCCTCGATGGCCGACATCATTTTCAACCTTCTCCTCTTCTTCATGGTGACGAGCATCTTCAAGATGGAAGAGGGACTTCCGATCCAGCTTCCGAGGGCGAAATCGGGCACCGACACGCAGCGTCAGCAGATCATGCACATCTGGGCGGACCGGTTCAGCCGGATCAGCATCAACGACAAGCTTGCCCGGGTCGAGCATATCCAGGGCATCGTGGCGAGCATGCTCGAGGAGAACCGCGCCATCATCGTGGCGTTCAACGTCGATCAGCGGGCGAAATACAAACTCGTATCCGATATCATGGATCAGCTGAAGGAAGCCAACGCGATCAACGTGACGTTCACTTCGCTCTACGAGTCAACACCTTAAGGGTAAAGGGGAATCTGCGTGTCCCTCATCGCTGTCGCAAATCAGGAATTCAAGAACAAGTACAACGCGTACGTCCGCAACTCGCTGTTCGTGGTGCTCGCGATTCACATGGTTCTCTTCTATATCACGCCGACCTTCAAGTTCAAACCGTACGTGCTTCGCGAGGAGTACTTCGAGGCGGTCGAGCTCCCGACGGCCTTCGAGCTCCCGCCGCCTCCGAAGGAAGTCACCGCCCCCGTCGTGCCGATAGAGGCGGCCGAGGGGGAGGAAGACGCCTCCGACGCGAGCGCCTTCGCGCCGACGAGCTACAGCAACATCGACGAAGTGCCGATGCCGCCTCCTCCGTCGACCGATCAGACTCAGGAGTTCTACGCGTTCGACGAAGCGCCGGTGCTCATCAAGTTCGTCAATCCGAAATATCCGGATCTCGCCCGCCAGGCGGGCATCGAGGGGACCGTGCTCCTCAACGTGCTCGTCGGCGACGACGGGAAGGTTCTCCAGGTGAGCGTGATCCAATCGGACGTGACTCCCGCGATGGAAAAATCCGCCATGGAGGCCGCGAAGCAGTTCATGTTCAAGCCGGCCAAGCAGCGGACGGTGGCCGTGAAAGCCCGCATGGCGATTCCGATCAGGTTCAAGCTCCATGGCGGTTGAGCGCCCGATCGACCGCTCGTGACGATATTCGAACGCCCGGCTCGCCCATGCCGGGCGTTTTTTCGGGTGGAAGCGTTTCTCTCTGGCGGCCCCGGCGCGAATATGACACAATGCGCGGGTGTCGCCGGCGCGGGGCGCCGCCCTCGCCGAAGCCCGGCGGGGTCCGATTCCGGCGACATTGCTTGAAACTCCAAGGCGTTTCCGACGTACTACAATGAAGATACGGATTTGTCTCTTCGATACATTGCACACAGAGGGAAGGTAAGCACGATGTGTGAGAGGAAATGCCGTCCGGTGTCTGCCGCGCTCGCGATCGCGGCTTTCGCATTCTCGATCCTGTCCAGCGCCGTCTGCGCGGCCCAGGAAACCGTCTACAGCCTCGAGCAGTGCATCGAGATCGCCCAGAAGAACAACCCTGATATCGCGATCGCGGGCGAAAGCTACCGGAAGGCCGAGGGAAACCTCCTCATGAACTACGGAAGGCTGCTTCCGGGATTCTCCATGGATTTCTCGGTGGGGCATCGGTACTACGGACCGTCATCGGTGCAGTTCGACGCGTCGGGACGCCCCGTCCAGAACGAAGGATTCGACTACGAAAGCTACAGTTTCGGTCTCTCCTCGAACATCGAGGTTTTCGACGGGGGCGGGAACATCAGCCGGGTGCGTTCCGCGAGCTCCAGCCGCGACGCCGCCCGCGAGGCGCTCATGTATCGAAGGGATATCATCGCGGCGAACGTCATCCGCGCCTACTACGATCTCCTTCGCGCCAAGATGCTCCTCGGTGTGGCGGGAGAGAGCGTCGAATCCGCGAGGAGAAACCTCGAACGCACCGAGGCGCTCCTCGAGGTGGGCTCCGCCACGCGCGCCGACGTGCTCAAGGCCCGGGTGCGCCATTCGAACACGAGGCTCTCCCTGATCCAGGCGAAGAACGGCGTCGAGCTCGGGAAGCAGGATCTCTCGGCGCTGCTCAAGATTGAGGGGGACCGGGACATCGACGTCGACACGACGATGACGATCGAGTTCGTCGATCTCGACGCCGCGACGGAGGTGCGGCACGCGATGTCGTACCGCTCCGATCTCAAGAGCCTCGAGCATTCGATCAAATCCGCGCGATCCGGCGTCTCGGCGGCGCGGAGCGGATGGTTTCCGACGCTCGGCGCGTCGTTCAGCTACGGCTGGAACGACCGCAAGATGGCGGAGGATCTGAACTTCTTCAAGAACGAGTATTCCTGGGGCGTCGCGGGGTATCTGAGCCTCAATATTTTCGACCGCTTCCAGACAACCTCGAGCGTCAGGGTCGCGAAGGCTGACGCGCGGATCGCCGAATACAATCTCGACAAGGCCAAGCTCGACGCGGCGAACCAGATCAGGACGCTCGTCCTGACGATCACGCAGGCGCGCGAGCGCATCTCGGTCGCGAGCGAAACCGTCGAGCTGGCGAACGAGGACCTGCGGCTCGCCGACGAGCGCTATCGCGTCGGCGCGGGCACGATGCTCGAAACGATCGACGCCCAGGTCGCCCTCACGCAGGCGAAGGCGGACGTCATCCAGGCGAAATGCGACTTTCTCATCGCGACGGCCGATCTCGCCGTGGCGACGGGGAAGAAGATGTACCGGTAGCGCCCGCGCGCGGGGGGATCGCTCGATGCTGATAGAGGCCAAAGGCATCAAGAAGATATACGAGGTCGGCGCCACGCAGATCGAAGCGGTGGCGGGCGTCGATCTCGAGATCGAGAAGAACGAATACGTCGCGATCATGGGCCCCTCGGGATCGGGGAAATCGACCTTCATGAACA